>DAIRDV010000048.1:0-6628 GCA_036795955.1 Nitrososphaeraceae archaeon
ATGTCTAGTCCGTTTGATGAGTGGTTTGGCAGAAGAAGATCTAATTCCTGGTTTCCAGATGTGGATTCTATGATGAAAGAAATGGAAAAGTTAATGCAAGAAGCAGTTAAAAACATGGATCAGAATGTTCCAAAGAATCTGATAAGGGAACGGAAGCTTGATGATGGATCCGTTGTCCGTGAAATGGGTCCAATTGTTTATGGGTATTCATTCAAGATTGGTGAAGACGGTAAACCGATCGTCAGAAAATTCGGAAACCTAAATACTTTCCCAAGTTCTCTAACTGGCAGATTTTCAGTGAGCGATCAAAGGGAACCTGTTGTGGATATCATAAAAGATGTAGACAAGTTGAAAATTATTGCAGAACTTCCAGGTGTAACCAAAAGCGATTTGAGAATAACTGCTAATGAAACTTCATTAACAATAGAGTCTCTTTCAGGAGAACGTAGATACAACAAAAAAATAGATCTCCCTAACGAAATAGAACCCTCTTCAGGAAAGTCATCTTATAAAAATGGAATATTAGAGGTATCATTCAAGTTAAAAGATTCAAAAGATCACGGAGTTTCAATTAACGTTGAGTAATTGGAAGCAGCCAATTTCATGTGAACATACCATCTTTTCGTATTAACTTTTTAGAATTGATTATCAATGTAAAGGTATCATGAGAGCAGTACAGGCCGTTGACGTCACAAAAAGGTACAAAGGATCTAATTCGATTGCTATAGACAACATTTCGTTAGATATAGAACAAGGAAGGATCTTCACACTTCTTGGAAGGAATGGTGCAGGAAAAACAACATTTGTCAGAATTTGTGCAACACAACTATTACCAACTTTCGGTACTGTAAAAATATTTGAAAACGATATTGTTAGGGACACTGAAAAAATAAGAAATCTAATTTCCATTGTACCACAAGAAGGAAGGCCATTACGTGCTCTTACGTCCTGGGATCACGTTTACTTTTGGTTGAGGATTAGAGGCGTAAATAAGCATGAAGCTTCAATGAGAACAAAAAAGATCCTTCAGGATTTTGAATTATACGATGTGAGAAATAAACTTGCAATGTATTTGTCAGGAGGAATGAAACAAAAAATATTGGTAGCAATGGCCATGGCAGTTGATTCTAGATTACTTTTCCTAGATGAACCAACTATCGGTCTAGATCCTGTGTCCCGGCGCCAAATCTGGAAAGCCATAAAGGAAAAAAAGGAAAATGGTACAACAATCCTGCTTACAACTCATTATATGGACGAAGCGGAAGTATTGTCAGATGATATAGTCATCATAGATAAAGGAACGGTTATTTCGAAAGGAACTCTCTCAGACATTAGAAAAAATATTAAGGAAAATATTAAGATAGAAATTCCAAAATCGACAATCGACAGTGATATTTTGAAATCATATGGAACCGTAATTGATACTGGTACTGAAGTGTTGAAACTTTTTACTTTTGAATCAAATATACAAGAGCTTTCAGCAATTGCAATAAAGAAAAATTTCTTTTTCAGGGTGTCTCCCATCACCCTGGATGATGTTTTTGTCGCCCTGGTTGGAACCGAGGGCAACAGTATCTATCAGGATTTGGATTAGTTTGCGGGGTTAAGACCCGGGAAAATCTTGGTTACTGAGTTCTTTAGATATGTGTAGTATTCCGTTGGTGTTAGCGTTGCATTTTGATGTAATATTAAATTGAAGCTGGCAGTATCTGCATCTTGGTAATCCCATTTCCAGAACGATGAAGCAGTGATATTTGAATTCTTGAATGTTTCTAACATAGTATCGGTAGTTTGCTGGTCAAGTCCACTCTTTGTAGGATCGAGCTGAAATACTCCATTAACTTGTGTTCGTACAACGTTGTTCCATTCACCAATATAGAGTGGTTCGCCTGTTAGTTCACGAGTTTTTAGGAACATGTCCCAACGTTCTTTTTGATATTTATCTCTATCTGGAATTCCATAGACACTTATCTTGAACCATACATTATCCTTATTTGAAGGAGCCATTTTTGCGAGGTTTTCGGGAGTTAATTGAATAGGTCCGCCAAGGTCTACTGGAACATTCATACTATAAACTATGGTCTTGTTAGTTAAGGTTCGTAGTTCATCAGTAATAAATGAATTAAAGTTTCCAATTTTTTCCCATTGGTCTGAACTTTCCACGTGTGGTTCGCTCAAGATTTCATAGCCGAAGGTGCTGGGATGCCCGTCTACTTTTGTAACAACCTTCTTCCAAAAGTCAGCAAGCAAAGTCCACGCGTCTTTTCCCTGGCCGTCCTTTATCGAACCATCCCAAAAGTTACTCCACCAAAGTTTTGCAACAGGTTCTCCTTCCTTACCGCCGCTATTCATTGGATATAGTTGAGAATTATTTTCAAAAAGCGCTGATGGGAAACCTGTACCTCTCTTTTCAAGCCACGAGGACGTATGCCACTGATGGTTATCGTAAATTACCTTAATGCCGTATTTATCTGCAATATTTGCAACCTGTTCTACTTCATTCATAAATGCTTGGGGGTTTTTTTCATATGCCTCCCAATAAAACAAGAACCTCACATGATTTAATCCCGCAGCTTTTAACAATTTGAAGCTGTCATCGAAATAAGTAGCAGGAGGTAATGCCGTATCGGGCCTGTTTTGTTTTTGATCCACATATGCGCCCTTCATAGCTACGCCAACTAAAGTATTGTCGGCTGCTGATGGCTGGGCAGAAGCAACAATAATTCCATTAGTCATGAACAAAGACATTACAAGAGTTAAACCAAACAAGACAGGCATGGTTTGCCGAAAACTACTCATGGCAAATATATCGAAATTTAGTTTATATATATATTATGAATTAAGCGTCCATTGTCAGGATTTTGAGTTCAAAATCTATACTACGCTACCAATTTCAAAATTATTGTTTAGGGATATAATTATATCTCCATAAATAAATAACAATTATCGTCGGTAGGAATAGGGTATAGAATGACTTTTACGATAGGTGATAACTAGTGAAGCGAATTGTTCTGGCCGCAGGATTAATATCCTTATTAATTGGAGTAACGATGATATCTATTTCTTCCATTCGTGTTCCTGACCCTCTTCATACTTCAAATTCGGTCTATAACGGAATAATAAATAATGACACCAGAGCTGCCATGTTATTGAAAGACGTCCAGAAAGGTAAAAACATCTCTTTATCTGTTACCCCACAAAATACTGCAAATATAATCAACATTAAGATCATAAATTCAAAAGGGACTGTGTTATTTGATTTGAATTCATCACAACCGTTGTTTACTACAATTACCCCTCCCATTAGTGGAAACTACTCAGCGGTTTTAACTAATCTCAAAAATGAAGATACTTATGCCAGGAGCATATTTGCTAGCTCAGTTCTCTTTGATAGTAATAACAAGCCAAAAATAGAAACTAACACTATTTTGATAGGAGTAATTATTTTATTAATAGGAATTGTGATATGTATTATTTGGTCACTTATGGAATTATTTGATAGACTGAAGGAAAGAACGAGGTATAAACAGCTGTCTTGATAGAGTTTGGTCAGGTTCAAACAACTTTCTGATTTAATCTACAATTGTATCGGTTTTCAATTTTAAGATTATGATGTGGATTAAACGATTCTTCTAAGAGGACGCTATTATTAATTCCAAGTACTCGGCATCTTAAAATCTCCTAATGTTTTGTATTTTTTAAGTAATCTGTCAATTTCGCCATCAATATTTTATTAACCTTCTCACCATCAATTTTTCCTCTTAATACTTCCATGCACCGGCCCATCAAAAGACCCACCGAATCAAGTCCTTTTTGAGAAATCACATTCGCATTTTCATGAATTATTTTACTTATACTCTCCTCTACAAATTCTTCGCTAACGCTTTCAGTCCCAAATGAATTTACTATTTCACGAACATCCATAGACTTATTTTTTAAGAGTTTCTCAATTGCCATTGGAATGGATTCCTTAGTTATTCGCGAATTATCAAGTTCTGCAAATAGATAAAATAACATATCTTCAGAAAGAATAGAACTATCATAACCCTCTCGTTCCAAGCTCACTAGGTCCTCTGTAAGCTTGGATATTACAAAAGATGGGCTAATTGACATTTGTGAAACTATCTTCTCGAAAAGTGAAAAAAATTTAGAATCGAAAATATTTTCCGCCAAAGTCTTATTAATATTATATTTCTTGCAGATTTGATCAATAATTTCGTTCCACGGTTGAGGAATATCACGAGATAATTGTTTTAGCTTGCTTTCATTAATTGAAATGTATGGTATATCGGTTTCCGGATACATTCTGGATGAGCCGGGTTTAGGTCTGCTAAATACTGTGACACCATCTAATCTTGCTGAACGTGTTTCAGGGACAACTCCGTCAAATCCTTTTTTGATTCTGGCAAATAATTCGATTAGTACTGTGTTTAGAGATTTCGTCGGCCCACCCATCAATACAAAAGCATCATTATTATTCATCTGCAGAACGGTTGAAATAGACGCAACATCTTCCGGTGTAATTCCATAGTTGGGTAATTCATCAGAGTGAAATATTCCCCCAATACCATAAACTTTTACCAAGTCACCTAATTCTTTGCCTAATCTAATTGTAGGATAAGGTTCAAATGACAATATTCCCTTAAACCCTCGCAGAACAAATGCCATGAATCTAGAATCGCCAGTGAGAATCTTCTTTACTACTTTAGAAGATGATTTACTTAATAGTTGAGTTACGTCTGTAACATTTTCGATAAAACTTGATTCGTCAATTTTGCGCTTTTTAAGTTCATTTGCAATTTGATGCAATGCGTCCTGTCTCTTTCTTTCATATTCAATTACAAGTGGCAGCTGTGATAATTGCTGAACACCTTTCACCTCGACTACTGGTCCATTCTCTATTGAAATATTAACATCCTGTCTGATACTTCCCAAACCTCGAGTAACTTTTTTAGTAGATCTAAGCAATCGGCCGACAGTTTGAGCTACGTTTTTGACAAAATTTGGAGAGTTGGAAATAGGCTCAAGGGCGATTTCAATAAGTGGTATTCCTAATCTATCCAAAGAAAAAGCTTTGATCTCACTCTCTTTCTTGTCATCGTTAATTATTCTCGCAGCGTCTTCTTCTAAGCACACACTTTGGATTCCTACTCTGACGCCTTCGACATCTAAAAATCCGTTTCTGCCAACTAGTATTGTTCTTTGAAATCCGGTTGTATTTGAACCGTCTATTACTATCTTTCTCATTACATGTAATTCATCTTCAATGGTGCAATTAAGGGCCAGAGATATTGTCAGAACGAGTTCGAGTGCTTCAGTGTTTACCATCTTTGGAGGTTCTTCATCAGATTCAATTAGGCAGTTTGCATTTCTAGACGATTCATAGTTTACGACCTTAATTTTTTTTGATTCAAATAATGCAGCCTGGTCGTAAGATCCCATTTCGCTTTGAGTCGGACGCAAGTTCCTCCTAAAAGTAAAATCATATAGATTTGAATCAATTATCTTGCAATCACAGAACAGTTTATTATTTGAAGCCAATTGTTGGTGGATTTCAAGTCCCACTTTTAGTTTATCTTGAGCATTAATTTCGCTTTTAATCAATATAATGATAATAAATATCGCCTTCTTATTATTATTTACAATTTTGAGAAATCTTTAATTTCCGGTCCCAAACAATAATTATCACCAAAAATGCTAGATAATATTTTTTGGCTCATATTTGCCATTTTACCAAAAGGAACGGTAAAAGATGAAGGTACTTTTTTCATATTGGTTTCTATTTTACTTGCATTAATTGCAACGGCATACTTAATGAGATGGAGAAGAAATCGAGAAACTCCATAGAAATTGATAATTCTGAAAAGTTTTGGTTGTAATTTTTTAAAATTTCATAAATGTTATTCGGTTAACCTAAATTGTAAATCGAGAAAAATTAAGCAGTTTAACTGTATTTGCAATTTTACTTTTTAATGAATCAATATTTATATCGTGATATTTCCCTTTGGCATTGTTCAATTTAACAAGGGCCCTATTCATAATAGAAATGCAAATTCCTTGTTCCCCTTTTTGGTAATGTACCAAGGCAGCTGCTACTAATATGATACCATTCAACAAATCTCTTTCATCTCCAGAGGTATGTTTCCAAACACCTTCAAGTACTTCATGTGTTTTCCAATATTTTTCGTTGTTGAAAAGTACGCGAGCCGACCTAATCGACTCATCTTTATCAATCTCTTTCTCGACAATTCTATCTTCCTCTATGAGTGGACCAATATCGGACAGTTTTGACTCAATGACATCTAATGTCGATTCGGAAGGTACACTAATGTCAAGCTCAAGAAAATTGCTTGCCACCCTTACATCTCTTATTACAATATCTAAGTCACTTAAAGCGCCTCTAGACTTAACAAGGATATGATTTGCGTCTTGAGGTCGGTATTTCTCGTTTTTAAGATAAATCATATACCTTGGCAATTCCCTTACCAAATCTCTTCAAGTTAGTAATGTAGAACATACCAAAATAAATTATTCCATGTATTGCAACACATTCTTGATTATTTCAAACAATCTTTAGAAATTTAAAAATGGGAGAAATTGAAGTTGTATGTCTTTTTGTCATTTAGTT
>DAIRDV010000049.1:0-6550 GCA_036795955.1 Nitrososphaeraceae archaeon
AATAATGAAGTAGTAAAAGAAATGAAGAAGATTCAGTGGGTTTCAGAGAAGAATTTGGTAAAATACACAATCAGGATTCCAAAAGAGATCTATGACAATGACAAATTCAATCCAAACAGTTTAGAAATTATTGAAGGGTATGCTGAATCTTCAGTTTTACAATTAAAGTCCCACACTCCAGTACAATTTATAAGATTTGGTTTTTGTATTACTGAAGAGAACTCCTCTGCAATTTTTATACACAGGTAGATAAAATGAAAATAGGAAGAATCAAGATAGAAGAAATTGGAGAGACATACGGAATAATATCCGCTGATGGAAGGAAAATAATAACAAAACAAGATTTTCAGGAACAAACTGGCGTTCCAATCCCTCAAACAGTAAAGGAATTCATTGTCAAGGGATGGTTTAGCGAGGTGGAAAAATATTTGCCGACAGTAGAATTCAGTAGTAATATTGATGAGGTCAACTTGTTAGCTCCGATTCCAGATCCTTCAAAAATAATCTGCTTGGCATTTAATTATTATGATCATGCGCGCGATGCCGGACTCACACCTTCAGATGAGCCTGTTATTTTTATCAAACCAAGGACAGCGCTAAATCATCCATTTGATGATATAGTATGTCCGAAGTTTGTACAGCGCCTTGACTACGAAGCAGAATTAGCAATTATCATAGGAAAGAATACGAAAAATATTGAACCTGAGAAAGCCTCCGAATCTGTATTTGGATACATGATACTTCATGACGTTTCTGCTAGAGATATACAATTCAAAGATAAACAATTCACGAGAGGAAAAGGCATAGACACTTTTGCTCCTTGCGGACCCTGGATTACAACAAAAGACGAAATCCTTGATGCCCAGAATCTACAGATTATTACCAAGGTAAATGGCGAAATCAGACAAAATTCTTCTAGTAGCAAAATGGTAATATCAATTGAAAAGATAATCTCTAGTCTGAGTAGAATAATGACTCTGGAGGCTGGCGACATTATTTCTACCGGAACACCGGCAGGTGTTGCTATGTCTATGAAGGAACCAAAGTACCTAAAGGATGGCGATATCGTTGAAATTACGATAGAGAATATAGGTACCATTAGAAATAGAATTACTTTTTCATAGAGTCTGTTTCATGAGTGCTGTCCTGGCTTATCTTTCTTAGCCGGCTAACTTCATTTTCTAAAATACGCGAATAAGACTTGTACAATTCTAGCAGGGTAGAACGTATGCTGGCCAATTGAATCGAAATATTCAGTGACTGGAGACAGGTGTCCATGGATCGTTCTGTTGCAAATAGATTCATGGATTCTTTGAATGATTCGAGTACCAACTGATGTTCAGAGGTATTTTCATTAATTAGCTTCTCAATATCGTCAACGCTCTTGGAATCATTTAGATTAGAATTATTTGATTTGAACATTTACTTCATATTGCTTGGAGAAATATATTAAGTTCATTGGATTTGGATTAATTTATAGGATTTTTCTATTTTTGGTATGTGTACTACTTTAAATTAATAATGTATTTATTTGTCGGCCAGATTTGACAGTTGTATGGTGGTAGACAATAAGGGAGTAATTTCGTACCTACGGGTGTTAAAGGAAGATTTGATTATATTCAGAATAAAACCATCGGAAGGCAGCGTACCAGATTTTAAAGCAGGACAATTCTTAACTATAGGACTGCATGTGCCATCTGAGGGAAAAATAGTAAGAAGAGCCTATTCCATTGCTTCTCCGCCGGAGCAAAAGAACGTTTTTGAATTACTTGTAAGATGGGTAAAAAAACCAGTACCCGGTCGTTTAACCACTGAACTCTTCAATAGAAGAGAACAGGACGAAATCCTTTGGGTAAAGCCTACTGGCGCCTTTACAATAGATGACAAGAAACACGACGGTACCCCAGATAATAGAAGAATGGTTCTTATCGGTGGAGGGACCGGTTTAGCACCGTTTATTTCCTATGCGCTTCACTTAAAATCAATCGGCAGTTCTCGAGAGATAGTAATATTGCATGGCGCAAGTTACGTTGATGAACTTAGCTATAGGGAGCTCTTGACAGACCTTGAAAATGAAAGCCTGGATAGTGGAAAAGGCAAATGGAACTTTAGATATCGGGCCAGTATAAGTAGACCGCAAGAATGGTTTAACAGAAGTTGGAATGGTCAAAAGGGCAGGGTCGAATCATTTTTGCGACCAAAATTGGGAACCGACAAGTCGCCTCTGGAAGACTTGGTTGGAGAATCAATTACCCCTGAAAATACCATTTTCTATGTGTGTGGATGGCAAGGAACAGTTGATGGTGCACTTGATTACTTGATTCCTAAGGGCTTTGTGACGGAAAGAAATAAGAGAAAAGATGGAAGTTATGATGTAAAGTTCGAGTCATATGGATAGATTTTCCTAAAAGCTGCCTTGTACAACTCTATAATCCTTAACCTTATATCAAGGATGAAAGTGAGCAATAATAGACATGAAATTTGAATACGAAGAGTTTTCCACTATCGAAGAATTTTTTTTATACCTGGTATCTGTCGCTCCATACATGAAGCAAGTTCTACCGGCTAGTTCTTACAAGGGATATGTATTCTCTATTCTGCCATTAACTCCGGTATCTGGTGACATACTAATGATGATATATGCGAAAGGAAGTATGGAACCCGGTCTAATAGAATTTGATATTTCAACCAGGAAATACAAGACTGTTAATGCTGTAGAAAGAGCGGACAAGAATTATTTTGTCATACTGAAACCAAAGATTGCCACTATTGCAGATAGTGCAATTAAAGAAATTGAGAATCTGAATAAGAGCTAAAAAAAATCTAGAATTCTATAGTTTTGGAGATATGGATTCTGAAACGGATCTACTCCTAGAATATCTTTCAACTATATCTTCCGGTACCTGGCCATTGAATAATTGTTTTGACAAGCCCTTCAAGTATCTCATGATTGCCCAAGTCCCAGCCTTTATCAATACGGCCATAAATACCTTCATGGCAGGACCATAAGTCTTGTTTCGAATAATTATTGGTATGATATCGTTTATGACCCTGAGATTATACTGCCAACATTTCCAAAACAGTGTAAACTGAGACTCGTTTAGATTTCCAAAATGCATTGAATTCCGTTCAGAAAAGTCTTGGTACAAAAGAGGGGCAACAAGACCTCTCATTTTCATGCGCTTAAAGTCATCAATCAAGTCTATTGTATATTGAGTTTCATCCGGTGTTTCATCAGGCCAGCCTATAATTAATGTCAATGCAGGGAACCAATGATTTTCGTTCAGAATTCTGCAACCTTCCCGAACAACTGCGCCCCATTCATCTGGTTGATAAGGCTTTGTTTTTACTCCAAGATGTTTCTTAACCATTCTCGGTGCGACGGTTTCTACACCAAGATTGGTAGCCAGCCATCGCCCACTTGTATCCATGTCATTAATTTTCGATAGATCCCTAATTAGATCTGGGGAAGAGGCTACTGCAGACAATGTCATATGGGTAGTGCCAATGAAGTTTGCACCGGTTGTCTTTAAGCCCTTCCAAAGATCAGTAATAGCATCGGCATTTGGGATGAAATCCTTGTTATCGCAACCATATAGTAACATTTCATCGGATTGAAGCCAAATAGAATCAAAGCCGTAGTTCAAATTAATTTTGGCCTCGGCTTGAAGTCTTTCCAATGGAATGTCTTTTTTCGATCTCTTATTTACGTCACAAAAATCGCACCCTCTGCCACAACCTCTCATTGCTTCTACCAACGAGTTTACAGTAGGCCCTTGGATAGGA
This sequence comes from Nitrososphaeraceae archaeon, assembly GCA_036795955.1. Taxonomy (GTDB): domain Archaea; phylum Thermoproteota; class Nitrososphaeria; order Nitrososphaerales; family Nitrososphaeraceae; genus TA-21. The sequence goes on from DAIRDV010000049.1 coordinate 3,787, forward strand.
GGGATATTTTCAATATTTCTCACAAATGTATGAAGTAATTCCGGTGCGTCACCAGATTCAAGATCATGAAATAGATCTAAAGCCAACTCGTCAGCTTCCCCTATAACTACCGTATCTATGCCATGTATTTTCATTCTATCAGGCTTGGCAAGCTCCCAAGATCCATTTCCACCAACTACAACCTTAAATCCATATTTCTTTTTTAGCTGAATTACAGAAGCGCACATTTTCTTAAATTTCATGGCAACATATGATAATTTTTCAGGGGACATGGTCGTAGTTACTGGTGCCATTCCCAGCGGATCCATGACATTTATTCCTACTACAGTTGTGTTAGGTCCGATGCACTTTTCTAGCATTTCGGGATGAGCAATAACAATATCATCTCTTTGGTATTCCTTTAGCAATGCGCTTTCAATTCGTCGAAGTCCACATTGGGCAACCTTGACTTCACCTGTGTTTTTATCAGTTTCTACACTTGGACAAAATAACTTGTCAAATACAAATTCAGGTACAAGTTCATACGGGCCACATGCAATAAAACCATAGAGAAAATTACCTCTATAATTTGTCATAAGACTTCGGTCTGCTGTTAACACAACACGTTTACCAGCTGACATTCTCTCTATTCTCCAAGTTCGATTACGTATTTGGGTATAAATCTATTACTATACCGTTACCAATATGGATCATTCAATACAATCCAGTGCGATGTCCTCTTATCAAAATTGATTTTAACTGTCTATGCGCCAAGAAATTAAGTGCATTAAGAAAAGAAACCCATTTGTAAGAAGCGTGTTCATATGAAATCACAATATCTCTAGTAGGAGTAGTGGCGAAATAGAACTTGACTTCCTTGTGAGATCTTATTCCGTTTAACTTCATATAGGAATATCTTATTGTTCCAATATATGACATAACATCGAGAAATTTTATTCCAGTTTCTTCTCTTACTTCTCTCACCAACGTTTCAAGTTCTGATTCTCCGAGTTCCTTGTGACCTTGCGGAAAACCCCATGAACCTCTCCTATTCTTCAGAATTAGGAATTCAGGTTCTTTAACAGAAGTTGGTGGTTTGTATCTAATTACAGCACCGATTGAGGTCTCCAGGAATTATCCACCTCTTTAATTTAGTACCATCGGTAATTATAATTTTTATCGAATCTTTATCTTAGATTCTAACATAAATAGATTCTAATTCTGAATCTCATAGTTTCCTGAATCCGGCCCTAAAAACATAATTAGGCTAAAGATATTAATGTGTAGGTCTGAGTCGAAAATCATGGGCCGATCGTCTAGTCCGGTAGGATACGGCATTGGCATTGCTGAGGTCGTGGGTTCGAATCCCACTCGGTCCACCATTTAGTAGTTTTCTCTAAATTGAATAAATTTACGGTAAAAACCGCTAATAATGTATTTATTCACTAAAATGTTAATTATAAAATAGTGTATTTCGTAAATTGGCAACGAGAGATATCAATTTCCGAAGTGAACGGTAAAAAGGTTGTTATCAAGCGAAATAAGACTAGTAAGAATTTGCATGATTACATTCTCGTTATATCGTATTCAGTCCTCTCAATTCTTCTTGCGCATCCTTCTGCGCCGCCTGAAATGGGTGGCAAGATGACATTCAATGAAGGTTTTGAAATGAGAGAAAAATTGCAGTCAATAGGGATATCAACACCCAAGTTAATTTCAATCACTTCTAACTCATTGACTGAAGAATTTATTTCGGGAGGTAATCTATATGAAGCGTTCTTAAGTACTGATAACTTTTCACTGGCCTTTGCAGCAGGAATTATTACCGGCAGACTTCACAAATATGGTTATTCGTTCATAGACAACAAATCTCAAAATTATCTTGTATCATTTTCAAATAATGTAATACGCACAGATCTTGCATTCATTCAGAAGAAAGATTCAATCTTTGCTAAAAGTATGGACATAGGATCTTTTTTGGGTAGTTTGATAAGCTTAGATAGAGAAAAGTATAGGCCTATACAAGATGCGTTCTGTGCAGGTTATTGCTCAGAAACCAAAACTCAAATTCCTTATTTATCAATAGCTTTAAGAAATTTCCTTGGTCTTGGACTCGGGTTAAGTTTGAATTGGATAAAAAACAATCTAGAAAGCTCGGAGAAATTAATCTCATATAGGAGGAAGTTCGGTTTTTCTGTCAAATCCCCCTGAGCCGAACTTGCAATAAAAGCATTGATCAGACTGCATATAGGTCAACCGCTGTATCAGAATCGCGTGTATTTTCAATGCAAATTTAGTCATTAGTCGATATTTTAGTGGCATTGAGGGAATAACCTCGTCGAAATAGACATTATAGTGATCGGGACAGAACTTTAGGGTAATTTGTGCTCTATGCTTTTGGTTAGAGTCCTTGTTTTCTGAAATATGTTTTGCCACACTAATTTGTTCTCTTATATATTCGTGTTTTGGACAAGGGCAATCCTTTCCACCTGGGTGTTTGTACGCTGGTGTATTTTTCCAATCAAAATCTGGAAAATCCTTTTCAAACTCATCCATGATAGATTAACAGTACTGCTCATTTATCGAATATAAAGATATATACAAATTGAATACTGCCGTCGAAATGATAAAAGATATATTTTGAATATTTTAAAATTCACGATAGAAGTGTTAAAAGACCACAGCACAGACGCTGACAATAAGTCATCCGTTGTTGCAAATATTGAAAGAAATGGTAATAGTATTGATGGATCAAGCAAGTATATTGATTCGAATTTAAATACCC
>DAIRDV010000050.1:0-6460 GCA_036795955.1 Nitrososphaeraceae archaeon
TTATCTACCATCGGCAATGCGATGAGATTTGGCGAATGGGATCTTATAGCATTGACAATAGTTTTAGGAACTGCGGTGTAAACTAGGTCGGCCCCAGCACGCAGCGCAGATAATGATGCCAGCAAGGGCGCACCATGATACAAACTACTACCTCCTACGACAAGCACTATCCCATTGTCCCCTTTCCTACAATTTTCGTATCGCGGGGTTACTCGATTAATAACATAGTCCCGTGTCACAGGAATTAATTCAGTCAATGTTTACTATGGTATGATGCGCCTTTGCCAAAAACCTTCCTAAATGCACGAGAACTTGGCTCATGAATGAAAAACACTGCCATTCTTATGATTTATCATGCTTCAGATTTACTGGAAATTCAGTAGATTACCAAATGAAATTGATAAAATAATCAAGTCATGAAATTCAATCTTATTCGGTGGACAATTTAACTTACATTCAGCAATTTTGTAACTTGATTTTGATTAATGAATTAATCTATAAATTGAAACCATCGTTTGTTTTTCTTTTGAAGAGATCCAACAATTGGAATGCTCTTTCCACATTGTTTGCAGCAATTTCTATCATCCAAATTCCATCCCTCAATATTGAATCCATTTCTTTGAATTACTAAATTATTGCATTCAGGGCAGTAGGTGTTTTCTAACCTATGTCCTGGGACATTGCCAATGTACGCATAATTCAATCCAACTTGTTTAGCTATTTCATAATGTTTTTCCAGCGTCAAAACTGGAGTTGATTCAAACTCCATCATCTTATAGTCTGGGTGAAAGCGTAAGAAATGGATCGGAGTGTCAGGTCCAAGTTCATCGTAAACAAATTTGCAAAGCTGTCTTGCAGAATCCAAATTGTCACCAACCTGAGGAACTATAAGATCAGTTATCTCTATATGAATATCAGTTTTTGATTTTATTTCCTTAAGAGTTGAAAATATCGGATCTGAATTGGGAATACCTATGTAGCGTCTTACAAATTCTCGATTTCCACTACCCTTAAAATCGACAGTAATGCAATCTAAGAATTTCGACATCATATTAACCGACTCGGGTGTGTCATAACCATTTGACACAAAAATGTTAAAAATTCCTTTCTTATGAGCTTCAATACCACAATCCTTTGCAAATTCCATAAAAATTGATGGCTCGTTGTAGGTATAGGCAATACCCTGTGCGCCATATAGTTGGGCCTGTTGAACAACCTCAGCGGGAGTCATTTCGGTTCCTTCTATTTTTCTTCTCTGAGAGATGTCAAAGTTTTGACAATATTTACAAAGCCAATTGCATCCAGTTGTAGCAATTGAATATATTGATGAACCTGGATTGTAATGAATAACGGGTTTCTTCTCAATCGGATCTACATGTCCTGCAATTACCCTTCCGTAGACATATAGCCATAATTTTTGGTGATTGACACCCCTAATTCCACAAAGACCTATTTTTCCCTCTGGAATTTCACATTTTCTGGCGCATGCAGTACATCGGATTCGGCCGTTTTGCAGTTCTGTGAAAAGCTCAGCTTCTTTACCAATTATTTCTACAGACGCCATCATAATCATATAAGGCAAAGAACTTTATAAATCAGACTCGATTAGAAGACGAAATTTTCTGTACTCCATTCTATGGCAAAATCTTTATCAATGCAATATTCAGTTTTTGCTGGGAGTAAAATTCTCCAGATATGTTTCTTTTAGTATCAACATTATAATCATACCAAAAAGTATAAGATAGCTAGCACAAGTTTTATATGAAGAAAATAGTCCAATTTTCTATCGCTCCGATGGTGTAGGCCGGTTAAGCATTTCGCCCTCTCGAGGCGGAGATCCCGGGTTCAAATCCCGGTCGGAGCATTGAAACTACAAGATTCTGCAGTCCGGTAAGTCTCTTCATCTACACTTGATTTTACTCAAGAGTTATAGGGGGACTACCAATGTCATCATTATCTTGTAGTACTTGAAATGACAGGTATGCAAAGATATTATTCTTGCTTCTAATTTTACTGTGTTTTTCAAAGAACTAATGACTTGGCATTATTGTTTTTTTTCCGGATTATTACCGAATGTCCTTCTTTGACATGGTAATAGTAATGAAGTTTGGACAATTCGTCAATACTGGCGTCAGAAAAGTAATCTTCATTGTATCTAGCCAAAATTATTTTGCAGTCTTGACAGTAGATCTCTTTAAATGACACTCCTTACATTTAGCATTTTCAGGGCCTTTTTATTTAACTATTATCTTTCCTTCAGAGTTAGAGTTGTCTCTTGTTTTTTATTTTCATTAAACCTCATGTTACTCAGTTTATAATAAATTACTTCACCACGTCTTTCAACTACTGCAGCTATTGCACTTTTCCCCATTGTCTCTATTTCACGTACATTTTTTGAGAGATCGCCTACATTGACATTAATGCCCTCATTAACGCAAAAGACAACAAATTTTGCCTGTTTCTTTTCATATCCACCTCTTTCGTATACTCTAAAATCCGCTCCAAATCCAAACCCTTCCTTTGCAACGTATCCCCTGCTCCTCAAATCTCTATACACTAAAAATTTTGTAAGAATGTCCTTATCATATTTTAAAACATGTTTTAGAAGATCGCTAAAGCTAACCACACTTCCATTTGTTATAATTAACCTGTTAAGATAAAGAAGATACAGAGCTTCATAAGTTTCTAATAAATAACTATTATTGTCTTTGTCGCCATATCCTTTACTGCGAAGCTGGTCTTGTGATCTTGAATCGTCTATCTTTATCATGCATTTTCTTGTTATGGTTCCCTCGATTACATTTTGAAATTCGGCGCTCTGATCTGCTTCTGAAGACATAACGATTAAATCACTCTGAAAGAGGCATTTAAGTATTAAAACAGGTTATGAATTGTGAAAGGAGTTAATTATAGAGAAACTAAAGGAATGCCCTATGTAAGGAGAGAATATATTTCTGGGAAACCTCAGCTCAAAATTGCAAGGTTTTCTTCAGGGCAGTCTAAAGCAGATTATGATTATAAGCTTGAATTGATTGTTAGTGAGAAAATGCAGATTCGACACAATGCGCTTGAATCTGCAAGACTGGCTGCAAATAAGAGAATGTCCCAGGCAGGAGATATGAGCTTTTTTTCTAGGCTTACTGTTTACCCTCACTTGGTTTTACGTGAAAATAAAATGATAGCTACGGCTGGTGCAGACAGATTGCAGGAGGGAATGAGGAGAGCGTTTGGAAAGGCCACCGGTCTTGCCGCCAGGGTGAAGCCAGATCAATCAATATTTGAAGCGTATGTTTCAAAGGCAAATCTCCAGCTGGCAAAGGATGGTTTCAAAGTTGCTTCAAGCAAATTGGGCTGTCCGACAAGTGTCAAGATAACTTTATTGAAAACCCAGAGCGTTCAGGAAGATTAATTTCATACCTAAAGCCCTGACGCAATTCACGATTTATTTTGATTGTGAATGAGCCTACGCGAATTTCAATAAATCATAATACGCCCAATTCTTTCTTATTGAAAATCCAGATCGCTTGCAATGCGCAGAAGTTACTAAAATTTGGTAAAAATAGATCAGTTATGTAGAAATCATTTCAAATTAAAGTAACGAGTATCAAGAAATATTATCTTAACTTCCTAAAAGAGGGCATGTTCATACTATTGACCGACATCAGATATTACCAATCTAGCAGTTGTGATTAATTAATTCCTATCCCACAAAAAAAGCAGCAACTTTTTTTTTAAATTAGCTCTTTTTGGCTGAGAAATATTTAATGGAAAGGCAATTATATGCTATAGGACAATAAGTAATATGGCAAGTATGAAAAAAGACTTTATTGTAGCACGTATTGAAGCTGCACAGGATGGAGGTCCTTATGTCTATGTTGGTTTCAGTGACCCTAATGATTACAAAACCGATAAGCCAATGAACCCATTTGGTTCAAATGTTATGGCATTTACGTCTCCGGAAGACATGATGAAAAATCTTCCAAAAGCTATGGGAAATATCTCTAGAATGATGTCCGGTGGGGGTGCTAGTGATTCTCCAACTTTCAAAATAAGTGTCAGAGAATACGAAGATATTGGAATTAGAGTGGGCGATAAAGTTACAATAGAAATTAGAAAGTCAGATACCAATCTATACACATAGCCATATCGGAAAAAGTTGCAATTCTACCGACTGTCCTGAAAGTAGGAGAAAAGTTTATCCTTCTAGTACATAAAAGCCATACTTGGAATTAGATGCTCAGATCAATATCGGACCTGGATGATATCCAATATTATGGAAAGAAAGTCCTAGTAAGAGTAGACTTTAATATTTCAATTAACAACGGTGCTGTTACTGAAGATTACAGAATTAGGAGTGCAATTCCCACTATCGAATACCTTGTTAAAAGAGGTGCAAAGGTCATTTTGGCTTCTCATCTTGGGAGACCTAAACTCCGAGATCAAAGCAACACACTTGCTCCCGTAGCTGCTAGATTAAAAGAAATTCTCAATCGGAACGTAGACTTTATTGACGACTGCATTGGTCCAAAGGTGCTGGCCAAGATAGACAAGCTAAATTATGGTAGTATACTACTATTAGAAAATCTGAGATACTATCCAGAGGAGCAGAATAATGATCCCGAATTTTCCAAATCCATATCATCATTAGCCGATGTGTATGTTAACGATGCATTCAGTACATCTCACAGAAAACATGCTTCGACTTATGGAGCTGTAAAAAATTTTGAAGTCCGATTGTCAGGATTTAGTTTAAAAAAAGAAATAGAATATCTTTCAATGATAAGATATAATCCAAAAAAGCCATTCACTCTTGTAATCGGGGGCTCTAAAATTAAGGATAAAATCGGAGCGTTAGAAAATTTACTGCCGAAAGCTGATAAATTACTGATTGGTGGTGCAGCAGCATACACCTTTCTTAAGGCAAAAGGATTTAAAATTGGCAATTCGCTCTTTGATGAAGAACACTATGATTGGGTGAAAAAAGCCCTGGCATCATATGGTGATAAGATACTCCTTCCAGTTGATCATATAGTCTCTTCTGAGGAAAAGTCTTTTTCAGCCATTACTGGTGATATCCCAGACGGAATGAGCGGATTTGATATAGGAAATGAAACTTCTATGATGTATTCTTCTGAAATCGGTGGAAACGGATTTGGTACCATTTTTTGGAATGGACCCATGGGAATGTTCGAAGTCAGCCAATTCTCTGCGGGGACTATGAGTGTAGCAAAGAGTATGGCCCTTGCTTTTTGGAGAGGAGCAATGACACTTGTCGGCGGAGGTGATTCCATTGCGGCTCTTAAGAAATCAGGCGTTTCAGAAAATGAAGTAACTCATTTATCAACCGGTGGTGGGGCAACGCTCAGATTCCTGGCGGGAGACAAGATGCCTGGAATAGAAGCTCTTGAGCGGGCAAATTAATCTATGAAATATTTAATTTTATTGATTTAAGATAGGACATTTCATTATTTTCCGCTCCTATCATCAAGGTATATTCACGATTTTCTAGATCTGTTGACGGGGTAAGCAAAAAAGTAACGTTCTTTGTTTCACCTGGTTTCATAGAAAATGAATCCTGGCTGAACGAAAAAGAAGAATTTCCAAAATTACCTGTATTTGTAAACGTAGATGAAGCAATCATTTTAAGGTCTACTTGATGGTTAGCAGAAACCACCATTGGTACTTGAATTGTTTGTCCACGTTTGACATTAAATTCCTTGGAGTTGCTATCCACAACAAATGAAAGAGGTTTTGAGCTATTCAACATGCCTAACTTGTTTTCTGTCCACTCTGAAAACCACACTTGGTTATTTTTTCCTATCGAAAACTGAAGAGTATTGGAGATCCCACAAGATTTTTCATTAGGGGTACAGGGTGCCCACAAACTATTCTGCGTAGGAATCCAGTATTCAATTAGCGTTCCATCTGTAGGGTTGAATTTTGCGATTTTGTTACCAATATGCTCATTGAACCAAAGATTACCATTTTCATCCATCCTAATCCAATAAGGCAAAGTATAACTGAAATCCTTTGGAATATTTGCGGAAATTCGCGATAGTGGAGGGGTACTAAATTCCGAAATTTTGCCATTAGTAGAATTAATCATAAAGAAAATACTTGTACCATGGTCCGTTATCCAGGGGTTGCCCTTTTCATCAATGGCAATCCCCACTGGGGATTGAAGATGCTCAGGCAACTCAAATGGGGTGAATGTCTTTGTAGCTAGATCAAATTTGAATAGTTGTCCTTTAACTCCGAATGCTAGTACTGATAACCAGATGACATTTCTTTTCTTATCTATATCAATTGAGCCAGTACTAACCAAGTCAGGGTCTATTCCTTTGAAAGAGGATAGTGGAATAGAAACATTCGAAATACCTTGTGGCGACATATTTTTCAGATCCGAGATGTTTGCCGACCAAATGGACTTTGATCGAATGCCTACAAAATAGATTTCATC
>DAIRDV010000051.1:0-6433 GCA_036795955.1 Nitrososphaeraceae archaeon
ATTGCGTTCAGTAAGGATTTAGGTACATTAATCAATCTTAGATCGTCTGACGGTTCATATTTTTTCGTAGAATCTAGATTTATTGATCCACTTCCACTAAAAGTTGTTTCATGAAGTCCAATCGATCCTTTGTTCAATGCTCTTATTACATCTTCTAGTAATCTACCACCAACTGCAAAAAATCCCTTTTTGCTTAACCATTTTCTTGAATCTCTGATGTAACCTGATTCTTGAAGTTGAGTAATTATGGATGACGCTCTGCCACCCGGTCTGGATTCATCAGCGGAACTTTGATCGCCCTTTTTTTCCTTATCCTTTTCTTTTTTAAGATTTTGCAATTCCTGTTCGATTTCTTCAAGTTTTGGCTGATCTTCTTTCAGGATTTCTTGACCCAAAATCTTGAGAAAATCTTTTAACAAATTCTTGGGGATTTTTTCTGTGGGGGACTTGTCCTCCCTGTCTTCGGGAAAGTCAACAAGATTGTGATATGTGTATTTTTTGATACTGTTACTAAACGTGGACATAGATCCCTTCCTTTCTATCTAGTATCGGTGGATCGGTAAATCTAAGTCCTTCTAGTATCAATTCAGTTACTGAAGCGAGATATTCTGGGTTCTTCGTACTATCATGCCGATCGGCGCCAGTTGTCATATCGCCAAACTTTTCTTCAAAGTTCTTTTGATCCTGTATTATGTTGTTATTTACTATTTTCATTACTTCACTTAAGGAATTGAACTTGTTTAGTTGTGAGTGATAGCTCTTAGATGTGTTACTATTACCGGTAATGTCCTGAGAAACAAGAAATGTCTTATTTATCTTAAATTCATTTTTTACGTTAATTAGTCTTTCAGTAGGGATCTCTAAGAGATAAAAACTACAAGCCTTCTTTATGGATTCTGAAATTATATTGTCAAGAATATTCATTCGATTATCGTAACTATCGTCTATTTCTGAAAGCTCAAACTTTGCGGTTTGTCGAATGCTGTAGATATCACTAAAACGAGGAACAGTTGTTATTTTATTTTCAACATTCCGTACACGTTCTGCTTCTGCTATCAAAATCTCCAGCGAATGTATTGACATCCTAACGCTTACTCCTTTTTCATGATTTATTTCTGGATGACTTCGGGCAGTTCTTGTAATTTCCGCCAAAGTTCTTAAAATAAAAATTGGTAACACTACGTTTTTCGTATTTGGGATGTTTGCCTCTTGGATCATTATTCTCATTTCGTCATAGACATTTTTTGGGTAACGCGTTACGATATGACTCTTTAATCTATCATAAAGTGGTTCTATAATTTTACCAGAATGCGTGTAATCTATTGGGTTTGCTGTTGATATTATTCTTGTATCGGGTTTGAAAATTACCGGATATGAGCCAGTAGTATAGATGCCCTCCTGAAGGACACTCAACAAGGCTACCTGTTTTCTTGGGTCCAGTACAGGTAATTCGTCAATGCAAAATACACCATGCCGGGCTAGGAGAAGCTGACCTGGTGAATAAGATTCTATATTGTAAATTTCCACTCCTTTTTTTGCTATTTTTATTGCGTCAATTTGACCAACAAGATCTTTTACAGAAATGTCTGGTGTAGCAAGAAGATACTTGAAACGAGAGGGGCCGTCAAGCCAAACAATTTTGGTACCTAATCTATTGTTTCTTATTTTATCTTCTGTTTCAGTTGAAACATAAAATTCTGGCCTCACCCTATTTACTTCCCTGTCCTCTAGCAATGAAATTAATTCGTTTTCCGGAATCACAGTTGGAACGTCGTTTGTAACTGAGCCCTCGATGATTGGAATTGGAGATAGTAAATTTCTTGCTATAGTTTCGGCGATTTTTGTCTTCGCTTGTCCTATTTGACCTACAAGAAGTATATCATGATACGAAAGTATTGCTCTATTTATCGATGGAACTATGTCGTCATCGTACCCAATAATTCCTGAATATGGAAACTTTTGTTGTCTTAGCTTTAATAATAAATTCCCTCTGAGCTGATCATTAACTGACACGTGTTTGTAATTTACTGATAATAAATCTTCGAGTGTTTTTATTTCCTTGATATTTTCCGGTACACCAGGAGCCAATTCTCGATAGTCTGGATTTGAGGTATAACTCTTATGAACAATATCTCTAAAATTTTCAGAACTCAATCTTCTTTCATCATCTCGTTCTACCTATAAATTTAAAGGTTTGAAACCTTATTTTCGTTTTGTGGTAAAACAACGGCATTTTCATCAATTACACTTGGTATGTCAGCATGGTTTTTATTTCGGAAAATGATGGTCGTAAATGTTGTCGATATCTGAATATAGGCATATTTTAAGAATAGCTGGCAAAGATATAGATGGTAGCAAAAAAATTATCATTGCCCTGAGTCAAATCAAGGGTTTAGGTTACAATTTATCACAAGTCTTACTACAGTCATTAAATATCAATCCTAGCATGAGAATAGGCTTTTTGACAGAAAAAGAAGTAAAAGACATTGAAGGAGTTATAAAAAATCCTTCAGGAATTGGAATTCCAAACTGGTATCTCAATAGAAGAAAGGACAGCGACACAGGTTCAGACAAGCATTTGATAACTTCTGATCTCGATTTTACTATTTCAAACGATATAGAAAGGGAAAAAACTGTCTATAGTTGGAGGGGCTATAGGCATATGTTTGGACTTAGAGTTAGAGGTCAGTGTACCCGAACTACGGGAAGAAAAGGTGGTGCCGTGGGTGTCAAAAAGGTGGTAATGAGGCCAACAGGCGGGGCTGGGGCTCCTGGTGCCGAAGCAAAGGAAGCCGGTGCCGCTGCACCATCCGCAGAATCTGCTGCTCCTGAAAGTGGCGCAAAAGGCAGTGCACCGAAAACTTCGGAGAATAAAGAGTAGTGTGGTAAATGGGAGATCCAAGAAAATCACGCAAAAGTTTCAGAAGACCAAGGCGTATTTGGAATTCGGATCAGTTAAGTTCAGAGCTGTACATCATAGGTTCATACGGCCTTAGGAACAAGAGAGAATTGTGGAAAGCTCAAACCAGAGTTGCAAACTTTAGGAATCAAGCAAGGACTCTACTGGCTTTGACATTAGAAGATAGACAGGAAAAAGAAACTCATCTACTGTCTTTCCTAAACAGGCTGGGACTCACAACTACTTCGACTTTAGATGACATATTGAATTTAAAAATTGAAGATATACTAGAAAGAAGATTACAGACAATCGTCATGAGGAAAATGGGTATCAAATCTCCCTTTCAAGCAAGACAAGTGGTTATCCATGGACATGTTTCGATTGGGAATCGAAAGGTAAACTTACCTGGATATCTAGTAAAGAAAGAAGATGAACCAAAAATTTTGGTGCATGTACAGGTTCCAAATGTACAGGTTCCAAATAAACCAACAGAACCAGTAACAAGTTAAGTCGGACCAGTCAAATGCTATTGGTAGATACTCCATCTACAATATCTATAGTATCTATTTTTCCATCGGAATCCATGTCAAATCCTTGGACTACTAGCGCCCAATTCTTATTCTCGCCAAATTTTTTCAATATATCATTTCCATGATTGGTTAAAGCGATTATAGCTGATTTGGTACCTGCCGATCTGACTCCCGCAATAATCATGACGTTTAAATTTTCAGAAGACGGATTTCTAATTTTGGCGATTAGACCGTGATTGTCAAGTGTATGAGTCCTTCCATGTGGAGCTATTAAACCAGACCAAAAATTGGTTTCATCAAATCGAATTGGTAGATATCTATTGAATTCTGAAGTGATAATATTTGTTCCGGGACCACCGATAGATATAATATTCTCTGTTCTTGATATTTTTTCAGAATTTGCATCTACATCTAACTTGACGATAAAATTTGATGGTAAACTGCAGAAACTCCCCAAGAAAAAAGCAAGTTGAGTTGCGTAGTGGCCATCCCTGGCAGAAGATCGATAAGGACCATGCGGCTCAGGTGCACCCACAACTATAGTACCATTGAAAATACCATTGTCAATAAAGTCTTGAAAGAAAGTACTAACATGATGGTTAACAGCACCAATTCTTGTCTTTTCAAATTTCCTCTCTCCCCAATTCATTTCGATTCCAAAAGCAGGATATTCTGTCTTGTAGAGTTTAGCAGTTCCTCCTCGCACGAACGATGTTTCTACTTGTCCAATCGCCTTTATTGCCAAAAGTTTCCTTATGTAGTAATATGCACTCTGCTCGTATATTTTCAGTTCCTTCGCTATTTGTGCCGGATACATAGGATTGCCTGACAAAAGATTGATTATTTTCCATGCAATGGGGTTTGATAGAATACGCATTTCCCCAGGCTTTTCTAAAATTGAAATTTCCTTTGTTAATGTATTATCATCAGCAGAATATACTAAGCTCTTTTTTTTCATCAATCATCAAGTATACTACTATTATATATTAACATTGTCCGGTATGTTAAATCACATAATCATGCGGGAATTTTAATTACCTTGAGTTGGACGGGGTTTCCAAAAAGCGTTATAATTTTTTTTGTAGTGGTAACTTGTCATATTAATAATTATTTTAAGTCAATGTAAATTGTAGATATTATCATGTGTTCAATAATTGGATACAAAGGCAATGATCATGCTTCTTCGGTATTAATTGAAGGTCTTAAAAAAATGGAGTACAGAGGATATGATAGTGTGGGTATTGCGACTATTAAATCCGGAAAACTCTTGTCCCGAAAGGGTGTAGGTAAAGTAGCGGAAGTCAACAAGTCTCTAAGACTTGATGAGCTGCCTGGTAAACTAGGTATAGGGCACACAAGATGGGCAACGCATGGGGGCATAGTCGATCATAATGCCCATCCCCATCTTGCATGCAATTCCACAATTGCGGTAGTTCATAACGGTATAATAGAGAATTATGATGAGCTCAAAGAAGAACTTTGCAGATCAGGCCACAAATTCAAGAGTGAAACTGATAGTGAAGTAATTGCTCATCTTTTGGAGGAATATTTTGAGATAACGAGGGATATCGGATTATCCATGATATTTACATGCAAGCGACTAATCGGTTCTTTTGCATTTGTCGCTGTATTTAACTCGTCCACTTTATGTGGCGCAAGATATGATGAACCGCTGATAGTAGGAGTTGGTAACGATGACTATTTTCTTTCGAGTGATATTCTAGGATTCTTGAATCACACTGATAAGGCAATATTTCTTGATAATCGAGATATCGTTGTAATTAATGACAGCGACATTTCATTTTTCAATTTTGATGGAGATAGAATTTCAAGAAAAATAACGCAAGTTGCGTGGGAATTGGGAGACGCTGATAAAGGAAAGTATTCTCATTACACCCTGAAAGAAATACATGAACAGCAACAAACCATAATAAAGAGCTTGGAGCAAAACAAGAAAAGTTTAGAAAAATTTTGCAATATTATTGCAGGGGCCAAAAATATCTTTATTACCGGCAGCGGAACAAGTTACCATTCTGCATTACTAGCAAAGCAAATCTTTTCTAAATCAAAGATTCATGTTGAAACGATAATGTCAAGCGAATTCCAGTATTCGTCCGAAATGCTAGATGAAGATTCAGTTTTATTGGCCATTTCGCAGAGTGGAGAAACCGCAGATGTGATGGAATCTGTAAAAGCAGCCAAAAACATGGGAGCCAAAGTGTTATCAATAGTTAATATTCCTACTTCATCCCTTGCAAGATTGAGTAATTCTTATCTTGAAGTAAACTGCGGCCCTGAAATAGGAGTTGCGGCAACTAAGAGTTTTACGAGTCAAATTGCTCTATTGTATCATGTTGCTGACATAATCGGACATAAATCAAACGGCATATCTGACAGTAAAGAGATTCTGGCAAAGTCGGTAAGTCAAGTTCTTGAATTAGATTCCCATATTGAAGGTGTCGCAAATCTGATTAAAGGTTCAAAGGATATATACATACTGGGACGTTCTTTTCATTTTCCTGTCAGCTTGGAAGGCGCGTTAAAAATTAAGGAGCTATCATACATACATGCCGAAGGTATGGCTGCAGGAGAATTAAAGCATGGACCATTAGCACTTATAGATAATAACAGCATTGTCATTGTTATTCATCCAAATGATTCTACTTATAGTGATACTCTATCGAACATCCATACTATAAAATCAAGAGGTGCAAAAATTGTTGGAATATCAAACAAGAAGAACGATGTATATGACTATCAAATTATCATCCCAACTATAAGTGAGTTTCTATATCCTTTGATCGAAGTTATCCCACTACAGTTATTGGCATACTATCTTTCAATATGCAACAATGCAAATCCAGATTATCCGCGAAACCTTGCAAAATCTGTCACTGTAAAATAATCAGTCCTTATTATGGACTGTTAAATCAAATACTTTCAGACCATTAGTTTTTCGATACTTCTTTCATATTCATTTTCAATGTTTCTCAAAAAATTATTC
>DAIRDV010000052.1:0-6391 GCA_036795955.1 Nitrososphaeraceae archaeon
CATATACGAATAATGTATTTAGGAGGTTGCCTTTGTCATCCTCTCCGCCTGCAACGTATATTTTTCCATCCATTACGGTAGCTGAGATTTCAAAAATGGACCTAGGCATGCTAGTCCCATTTGTCCAGCCCGCATCAAGATTAGAGTTTGCACCCACAGGATACAAAACTGGACATAAGATCACAGGACAAAAAAGAATAGCCAGCCCTAAAATCGGGGCACGTATCAACATAATCCGGGCTTAAGGTTAGATGTTCGGCTATTTATAGACCACATTTCTGGATTTTTTATCTTTAGGCTGTCTGAAACTTTGTCGTAATACCGCAAGTATTTTCTAATGATTATATAAAATGGGTTATTCTGAAGCTGTAATTTGTGCCAGTGGTATCTTGTCAGGGTTCTTGTAATGAACAATTTGAGATGCTCCTGACTTGGGATAGATTCCAAATATCTGTGTGGCTTTTGCTACGGTTGATTCTTTCAGTGTTACCATTAGAATTTGGCTCCCGCCGGATCTATCTACCATAATTTTTGACAATCTTTCAGTATTTTGAGCATCAAGATGCGCATCAACTTCATCCATTAGGTAAAATGGTGAGGGTTTTAGGGACTGCAAGGCTAACAAAAAGACAGTAGCGGCCATTGTCTTTTCGCCTCCAGATAAAGCAGTTGATTCTCTGGCTGGTTTTCCTTGGAATTGAACAAGATATGCCAAGCCGCCCGAAAAAATATCATCATTTTCAATTTGAAGATAAGCTGAACCTCCGGATATCTCGGCAAAAGTCTTTCTGATGTCATCGTCAACTTTTTTAAAGGCATCCATGAAAACATCCTTTTTCTCCTTATCAATTTCACTGATAAACAAGACAATAGCGTTCCTTTCATTTTCTAAATAATTCTTCCTTGATGACATATCTCTGTACCCATTTA
This sequence comes from Nitrososphaeraceae archaeon, assembly GCA_036795955.1. Classification (GTDB taxonomy): domain Archaea; phylum Thermoproteota; class Nitrososphaeria; order Nitrososphaerales; family Nitrososphaeraceae; genus TA-21. Next base: position 931 of record DAIRDV010000052.1, read on the forward strand.
TGACTTCCACATATGTCTCATGAGCACGCAAATTCAACCTTGTCTTCAATTCATCATTCTCTTTAGTTAATTCTGGTATCAAAAGATCCACATCCATGATTTCACTTTCTAATAATTCCTTGAAACCTAACCACATCAGGTCATTTGTGGCCTGTGATTCTTGGGCTGTGTAATTTGAAATGTCTTTCCTTATGGCAATTGATTCCTTTTCTATTCCGTTAATCTCTCTGTATAACTGCCTTTCCTTCTCATCTAATATCTTTATCTGTTTCTCATAATCTTGCAGTATAGAATAAGAGTCTCCTGATACGTCTATAATATTTTGTTCCTCTTCACGGAGACCTACCACCTCGTTTTCGAGTTGTTTAAGCCTCTGTTCGGCAGATTGATCTTGCTGTTCTCTTTCGACCTTCTCTGAATCTAGGGTTTCTCTTTCAGAGGATAAATCTCTACGAGTTTCAATTGCATTAGTTACATTCTTTTCAAGCGATGTTATGGATGTAATAATTTCCCTTAATTCGATTTCATGATTTTCAATCTTTCTCAAGATTTCGTTCTTTTTGAGTGATAATTCTGTTAATTCATTATCAATTTTGTCGTCTCCAACAGATTGCATTTTTACTGTATAATTTGCCAGCGAAGAGGAAATAATTTCATGTCTTTTAGTAGATCCAAACAATTCTTTTTCAATTGTTTTTATTTCTATAGTTAAAGTGCTGTTAATTAGTTTTAGTTTTTCAATCTCACTTTTCAAACTATCGATAACTTTGTGCAGATGTTCAAGTTTAACAGTATTTTCGGCAACAAGTTTTTCAAGGTTTCTTACATTTAGTTCCCTACTAGTAATTTCATTATCAATCTTGACTAATCCATCTTTCCTATCCTGAATTTGTTTTTGCAAAATATTAGAATTTTTTAATAATGTTCCAATTGATTCATTTAGAATTATTTCTCGTGTAAGATCTGATATTTTTGAACCAAAATCCAAAGAAAGGGAACTCGCGTGAGGTTCAAATAACTCTCCTGAAATTGTAACGCATTTGTAACCATTTTTGGACATTTCATAAGCAGTTTTAGAGTTTCTCACAACGATCACATTCCCAAATATCAATTCGACCAAATTTGGGATATTTGAGCGAACCAAATCTGCAAGATTTCCGATAAAATCATAATGCGTTACGGAAATGTGTTCTCTAATTACAGAGTCAAGCAACTCTAGTGAAATCATCTTGAAACGTGGAAGATTACGTTCCTTGATATAGGATGCCAAACGGATCATTTCCTTTGCAGTAGGTACAATACAACACTTCAACCAATCTTTGGCTACTGCGAAGACTGCCTTTTTATACACATCATCATAATCTAAAAGGTCTCTTACTAGCCCAATAATTTTGAAATCTTGGGAATTTTTAATTAGGTCTGCGATTGCAAAGTCCTCGTTTGACAACTGGACTGCCATAGTATACTTATCTTCATACGGGATTGCAAATTTTTGGACCTTATCAAGGGTATATTGATATACTTTGATTTGATCTGATGAATTTTTACTTTTATTTTTTAAATCTTCGATAATCTTCTTTTGAGTATCCAATTCGGAGTAACACATGTGGTTATCCAATCGATTTAAATCCGCTTTATTCCCTTCTAGAGATTTGCTCATTATTTCAATCGATGATTTATTTTCATTTATTTTGTTAATGTTGAACATCTTCTTTTCTTCGAGTCTTGCAATAATGACCTTTAGACTACTGTCAATCTCGGATAACCTTGATTTCTTTTGAAGTATCATTTCCCTTAATTTCTTGTTTTTGGTTACGTCTGTTGATATTTCATCAATACGTACGTTTAGGATTTGCAATTCATTTTTCATAAAAAGTAGATGAGATCGCTTTTCTTCACTGTTAGATTTTTTCTCATTCAATAACTTTGATGTACTTTCAAGTTCTGGTTCGATTCTTTTATCTTCAGATTCAATAAAAGTAAAGCGTTCCTCTATGGATTTGATTCGTAGTTTTGCCTCCTTTATCATTGCCTTTTCCCTCTCAATCTGATGGATTACATTGGTCAATTTGGTATCTATCATGGCCTTGGACTTGTTTGATGCATCTACTCTATTCATAAAATTAGATTTTTCCAGCTCAATTTTTCCAATCTCAGTTTTCAACTCCTCATGCTTTTTGGAGAGCTCGGCTATGTTGCCTTCATTGTCGCTCAAAAGTTTATTGCGGCTACTAATTTGGCCGTTTAAATACCTTATTTTGTTTGAGTATTTTATTGCCTTGAATTTTTTTAATTGAGATTCAATAAATGTATACCTTAGTTGATCATTTCTTTCAGCCTCAAGATCATTTATTCGCTTTTTTATTTCATCCATTCTGGCAAGTGCAACCTCTAGACGCCTGTCTGATTCATCTAACTGTTTCATTGATTCATTTTTCTTGTCGTCAAAATATGACAGACCAACAATATCTTCAATAATCTTCCTTCTCTCTTCCGAATTTAGTTCTGATATTCTCGTTATCATGCCTTGTTGGACTATGTTAAGTTTGTTTGGTACTGCGACAATAATTTCCAGTAATTCTAAAATCGTGTTTTTTGATACTTTTTTGCCATTTAGATAGTATTGACTTTCACCGGTTTGCCCTTCCATTTCGCGACTCATTGATACGGAGTCCATATCAATGGGTATTCCTCTGTCAGAATTGTCAAAAGTTAGGTTTACTCGCACCAATCTATGCGAAGAATTTTCACTGTCGTGGAATAATGATTGAAACTTATCAACACGTAATAGTTTGGGGCTATTTTCTCCCAATGCAAACATGATGGCATCGAGAATGTTACTCTTGCCTGATCCATTAGGACCGGTCACCGCAACAAGACCGTTGTTTAAATGTAGTACTGTATTCTTGAAACCAAATGACTTGAATCCGTAAATTTCAAGTTTCTTTATATACACCAAAGATATTACTATTTGATTCTCATGGTTGTAAATATATTCTATATGACAAAATAATTAGATCTAAATTGATACTTTTTTAGACAATATGAAAACAAAGATTCATGATGTTTCTGGTGTTGTCCTAGCGTCAACGTTCTATTTTTCCTTCGACAAACTCCATAAAAGAGGTCTTTGCTTCTAGATACGGCATTTGCACTGGCGGATGTTTGAAACAATATGCAGACACGCTGTCAAGCTGGCCCGTTACCCCTCTGTCAATTGCAATTTTGGTGCCCCTGATTGCATCTATCATTACGCCAGCACTGTTGTAAGCGTCAACTACCTTTAGTTTGACATCCACTTCTACTGGAACTCTCCCAAAGTATTTGCCGCGCATTGAAATGTAGCATACCTTATCATTGGCAAGGAATCCAACAAAGTCGGATGGTCCGATTCGCATAGGCACTTCATATGGCGCCATGGCTGCAACAGCACTTGTTTTACTAATTCGCTTGTCTTCAAGACGTTCTTCATCAAGCATATTGTAGAAATCCATATCTCCACCAACATTTAGCTGATAAGTTTCATCAACCTTGACACCCCTGTCAACAAAGAGCTTTACAAGGGTCTTATGAAGGACTGTGGCCCCTAACTGACTCATCACATCATCCCCAGCGCACAACAAATTTTTATCCGAAAATGCTTTTTGCCATTTAGGAGTAGATGCTATAAAAACCGGAATTGCATTAATAAAAGATACACCTGCTTCAAGACATTGTTCAACGTAATATTTCGTGGCTTCTCTGCTTCCTACAGGTAGATAATTTACAAGAATCTCCGCACCGCTTTCCTTTAGTATTTTCGATACATCCGCAGGAGGGCTATCTGATATCTTGACCCTTTCATTTAGTCGTTTTCCTACTCCATCAAGGACTTTTGCCTTCTGAACTTTAATACCAGTAGAAGGTACATCTGCTATCTTTATGGTGTTATTTGGCTTGGCAAATATTGCATCTGCAAGGTCATAACCAACTTTTGACTCTACGACATCGAAAGCAGCGACGAATTCAATATCGCCAGGTTTAATATCGCCTAATGTGTGGGCGATAAGCCCTTCAGGTATATTATCGATGTTTTCTTTTTCTTGGCCCGAATAGTAACTATTACCATAGAATGAGATACCTTGCAATAATGCAGATGCGCAGTTCCCTACTCCTGCTATTGCAACTTTCACTTTTTTATGAACTTTGTTATTGCTATTGCCACTCATAACTGCTTGAATTACTCTTGGTTTTATTAATATATGTGTATTCTAGTGTTTGATGAAAATTCGGAAAACTCTTGTAACTCAATCATCTATATCCTATATGCCAAGCATTCGGATTGAACTTTTTTAATACCTTAGAAATAGAAAGAACCCTTTGCAATTTTGATCTGTTCATTGATTTTGAGTGCGACAAAATGAAAGCAAGTACGGGTTGGAATAAAAGGGGAGCGAATTTAGGTCCAGTTTTGATGAAAAAAACGACTTTATATCTTCAGAACAATCCATAAAATCTTTTGAAAGGATTTCATTGTAGATGAAATTGAAAACTTCACTTTCCTTTGACAGATCCATGATGAGTTGGAGGGTGCCGGAATTTGTCAACTTCTTGTTGATTGTGCTAATTATTGATGTAAATGATTCTTTGTTGGCCAATATCTCCTGTCGTGACGATACCAAGTTGACAATGAAACTGTCTATTGAACCATCGGGAATATTTGGGAGTAACTTTGTTGGATTGCCCCAAAAAACTGATGCATTCAGCGGCTCTAGCTCCGTAAATTTTGATTTTGCATATGAGATCTCATTTTGATCTTCTCCGATCCCAATAAAAAATTCAGACCAAACATCATTAGCCATTCTAAATATGAGTTCACCTTTGAAATATCCTATTAACATGTTAATCTTCAAAAAGGATTTTCTGGCGTTAATTATTGTTCTTATTAGAATCGTTGATGGATTCCCTTCATGAAAGAATTGGTATATGGAATTCCACCTATTTTTGAAGACTATTGGGAAACTCCTCATTTTTATTAGCTCTTGAAACAAATGAGTATCTGCAAAATCTGAAAAGTAAGAATCAGTTCTGGAAACCGCCTCCAATTTAGGTAAGAATAGCTCATCATACAAATTGGTAACTCTATTCCAGGCTCTAATGGGATCCGATCCCATATAAGTAACGGATAAGTCAGATAACCACACGACTTCTGCTAAGAGATTTATTTTTCCAATATCATATCCCTTTGACTCTAATTTTGACAATAATACTTTGAAATTTTTCTGGGCAGTTTCCTGTTTGAAATACGGAAAATCGGTTCTCCAAATGAGGGCCTCGACTATCAAACTTTTGTCCGATTTTTCTATGCTTGCAGTCAATGTTTGCATATCTGGCTGATTCCTAAACTTGAATGAAAAGTTTTTAAAAATTCTTTCCAAGTCTGGTTGATCCAATTTGAAGTAAGCATCATGAATTTGATACC
>DAIRDV010000053.1:0-6306 GCA_036795955.1 Nitrososphaeraceae archaeon
CAAGAAACAGTCATAATTCTGACTTTCAGAGTCTTTGGAGCGGATGGGTATGGAAATGTCCATATCTTGCGTTCTCAATGATAGACCGTTTTATTTCTGTATTTACACTTCTGCTTGGTCCCATTTTTCTGTCAATTGCTATTATTGAAAACCAATGGGGATTGGCAATTTCTATCATCATATTATGGCTTGTAGGAAGAACCATCAAAATAATTCCACATCTGCGGCGTAATCCCAAGGACCTTTTCATACTACCAGTATATCTGGTAATAAGTTTCTTGATGGCCTTGACCAGATTGTATGCTCTTGTTACTATTCGAGATCAACATATAATTAGAGGATTTAGAAAGGTAAAAGCAAGTAAGATAAAGATTATCAAGGATTATTTATTGACGATCGAGATGATAGCGGGAATATTTATTTTTGCCCTTACTCTGCGTTAATTGGAAAAAGCTCATTTTTTACTTTGGTTACTTACAAGGGAACTTTAGAATATCAAGTTCATAATCTAGTTTGAATACCCTTCTGGGCCAAATTTATCTTGACTTTTCCTAGAGTTAAATTATCATAATGAAAAATTGAAGCTGCAAGTACAGCGTCAACGTCAGTCTTGTTAAAAACCTCCACCATGTGTTCTGATGAACCACAACCTCCTGAGGCAATAACCGGAATTCTCACACTATTACAAATTAAATTTGTCAATTCGATATCGTAACCATTTTTAGTACCATCTGCATCTATGCTTGTAAGTAGAATTTCTCCAGCACCAAGCTCTTCTACCTTCTTTGCCCACTGAATTGCATCAATGCCAGTTCCCTTCGATCCTCCATATATCATTACCTCAAAATAGTAATTCTTGTCCTTGTCAGATCCGGATGTTGCAGTATGTTTATCATCAATTCTGTAATTTCGCTTGACATCTATTGCCACAACAACACATTGTCTTCCAAAAATTTTCATTAGTTCTGTTACCAGTTCGGGATTTATGACGGAAGCAGTATTAATTGAAACCTTGTCTGCACCATTAAGAAGAATTTCGCGCGCATCTGCAAGCGTCTTAATTCCGCCTCCCACGGTAAATGGTATGTCAATAACACTGGCCACTTTCTTTACCATACTCTTCATTATCTCTCTGTCTTGTTTTGAGGCCGTTATGTCTAAGAAAACAAGTTCATCAGCTCCTTGATCACTGTATTTTTTCGCAAGTTCCACAGGATCGCCGGCATCTTTGACCCCTCGAAACTTTATTCCTTTCACTACTCTACCATTATCAACATCAAGACATGGAATTATTCTCTTTGAAAGTGGCATTATGCTATTGCTTTCACCTTTTTAATATCCAATCTATCTTCATACAATGCCTTGCCAAGTATAACACTATCACAACCAATAGATCTAACTCTTAACACGTCAAACATACTTGAGATTCCACCGCTAGCTATTATCTTTGAATTACGATCTGTATTAATGCTACTTAAAGTAACAATATCTGGTCCCAAAAGGGTCCCGTCTTTTACAATGCTAGTAAGGAGGAAAATGTTTATTCCTATCTTGTTGAACTTGATTATTGCGTCTTCAATCTTAAAATCCGAAGCTGATTGCCAGCCCTCTATCATTACCTTTCCGTTAATCTCATCAAGAGAAATGACTATCTTGTCGCTGTATTTCTTGCTCAACATGCGCAACACATCAATATTACGATAGGCCATGGTACCAATCACTATTTTTGAAAATCCCATTTTAGCAACATTTTCAAATTTTTCTGCACTACGAATTCCACCTCCTATTTGAACGGGAATATTTACCGACTTTAGTATCTCTGTTATTAAAGACAAGTTGTTAGTTTCATTACCAAAAGCAGCATCAAGATCAATAATATGCAACATGTCCGCTCCGTCCTTTTCCCATTTTCGGGCCACCTGAACGGGATCATTGCTATATACTTTTTTGGTGGATTGGTCCCCTTTTGTTAATCTTACTACGTCACCGTTCATTATATCTATAGCCGCTAATACCTTCATTAGTTTTTTTCACAAACATTGACAAAATTTTTCATTATTTGAGCACCAATTTTTCCTGACTTTTCAGGGTGAAACTGGGTTCCAAATAGATTGGATCGCTCAACTACGACTGGCAATTTTGAGCCGTAATCAGTTGTTGCTGCGACAAGTTTTTCGTCCTTGGGCTCAATATGATATGAATGTACAAAATACACCCACGAATCTTGTGGGATACCTTTTAGCAAATTGCTATTTGTCATTACAATCCTCAAGTTGTTCCAGCCCATATGGGGAACCTTTACCATCTTCCTTGGGAGCATCAATACTTCTCCTTCTAACACTTTTAGTCCGTCTAAGATTCCTTCTTCACTTTTGTTAAATAACATCTCAAGGCCCAAACAAATTCCAAGTACCGGTAACCCGTCATTAACAGCAGTATTTAGCATTAATGCATCCTTTTGCATTGAGCTAATAGCACTATCAAAATTACCAACACCCGGTAATACAAGTCCATCATATTTTTCCAAACTATCCAAAGTCCGGATTATCTCTACGCTTTGTGCACCATTTCTTAGCAGTGATTGGTGCAAACTAAATAAATTACCTGCACCAAAATCGAAGATAGCTATTCTTGTCATCTACATCATGTCTTTAGTTGTTGGGAGTCCTTTTCTTCTTGGGTCAATTGCTGCGGCATTTCTAAAAGCAATGGCAAAACTTTTGATGGCAGATTCCAACTTGTGATGATCGTCTTTTCCATATTCTACTAATATGTGTGTACAGGCGACAAGATTTTGCAGCAAAGATCTAAAAAAGTGTTCTAAATCCTCCTTTGCAATACCCTCTACTTCATTTCTTTCTAATTTTAGTTCAAACTTGGAGAATTGTCTTTTTACCAGGTCAATTGCTGAATTGCTCCTCGAGTCATCCATCGGAACTATAGCATAACCAAATCTCATTATCCTGGCTCTATTACCTAGCGCCTTATCCAATCCCTGACCAATGCATATAGCAATATCTTCTATCAAATGATGTATTATCGAGTCATTTGACTTTACATCAGCCTCAATGTCAACCAGACTGTATTTACAGAATGTTGTTATTAGATGGTCTAGAAATTTCATGCCACTTGAGATTTGAGCATTTCCTTCGCCATCCAGGTTAATTTTCAATGTTATTGTTGTTTCAGAAGTACTTCTGCTCAGCGATGCAGTCCTAAGCTTATCACTATCTGACAATTGGTATCTAAAATTGGGTCTTAACTTTATTTAATATGTTCGGTAATTCGTTAACATCGTGTGCTATCAAAGAAGTTCCATTTTCCTTGAATAGATTTCTTATTTGGTTAGCCCTAGAGTTGGATGGACATATTCCAATTAATTGTATATCTAGATGCGACTCTTCTCTTGCCTTAAATACCATGAACATATCCTCTGCTGAATCGCCAACATAAAAAGCATTAGAGACCCCCATTTTGGTGATAGATTTTATTAATGCTAAAGGGTTGGGTTTGCCCATCTCTCTTTTTTCATCTTCCAAAAAAATTGATGCATCTGCATCAAAATACTCATACAACCGTTTCAAGGAATAATTTGCAGCCACCTTACTTCTACCCGAAACAATACTTACCCTCTTATCAAAAAGGTCGGATATTTTTTTAATAGTTAAATCATCCACCAATAACACGTCGTTTTCTATGAGTGGGGCGCCAAAATAATACTGGGGTTCAGAGTTGTGTTGTTTTTTAAATAGGGAAGGTCCGTAAAAATATTCGTCAAAGACCCGCGCTACTATACTGCTCTGAATGGCTCCTGGATAATTTAGGATTCTCATTGTCTCTATTGTCTTGTCTTTGTCATTGGAGTAATCTAAGAGAAATTTCTCCACTGATTTTATACCGTTTGTAGTTGCATTTGCTGTGATTTTTTCTAGAAAAATATTTAGGTCAGAAATTTTTGGAGGTCCACATACGATGCTGAGAATAAAGGCATACGTTGTGTCAGTATCGTTGTTAAACATTCCCGATTTACGGAAATTAAATATCATATCATCCGTTACCACTGATTCTACATTACCAATATTTGGATTGACAAGTTTAACTAGATACTGAACTGTTTGTTTTATTGATTCATTGTAGGACTTTCTCGTATCAATCAATACACCATCTATATCAAAAACAATGCATGTATCCTGATTCATTCTAATCAAATCTATTTTTATCTATTGAATATTGTTAAATATCGACAAAATCTTGTTGTTCACTTTTTTTGTACCAACCGTTATCCTAATGCAATTTCCGTAGCTATCAATATTGCCCAACCCTTTTACCAATATTTTTGAATTTTCCAATGCCTCAATAATTCTATCATAATTCTTGTTGCATCTTACGAACAGAAAATTTGCATTAGACTTGTAAACATTTATTTTACTAATTTTTGATAGACTTTGATACATTCTGTCCCTTTCATCTTTTATCAGAGTTATGCTCTTTTCCACCTTTTTACGATTAGAGATTAATGAAATTGCAATCGCAAGTGATAGGCTGTTTACTGCATAAGGTAACTGGATTCTATTCTTAAACAAATCTGCAAGTTTTTCATTTGCAACCATATAACCTATCCTTGCACCGGCAAGAGCTAGTCCTTTTGAAAAAGTACGAAGAACCACAAGGTTTGGATATTTGTTTACATACTTTATCAATGAATATTTTGCAAATTCTACATATGCTTCGTCTACTATTACTAATGTATTTTTCAAGGAACTGACAATACGCAGAATTTCTGATTTTTCAAATTGATTTCCAGTTGGATTATTAGGTGAGCACAGGTATGCTGCATGAGATTTTTTTCCATCCTCAATAAATTTCTCAGAGTCAAAACTGTTATCAATAGAAGATAACTTTAATTCAGATACTTCTATTCCGTGCAGTTGGCATCTTGTCTTAAAATATGAGAATGTTGGGTATATGGAAGTCAACCTTCTTCCACCACCAATTAAAGTTAAAAGTAAATCTATTATTTGGTCAGAACCACTTCCTAGCACCAGTGAACCAATATTAACATCCAGGTAATCTGATAGTTTTTTATACAACCGTTCATACAGCTCAATTGGATATTTTCTCAAGTCAGTTTTTTTTAAACTATTAATTGAAATTTTGGTTAGAAAATCCCTATCTAAGACAAGGTTTTCGTTTGCATCCAATTTAACAAAGTTACTTTCAGCGGGTACAGTGTATTTTTCAATCAATGAAATTTTCTTCATTACTTCCACAAGCCAATCAGTCAATCTCTCAATCTCTCCTCTACAGCAAAGTAGTGGTTTGGTAATCCTTCAGCAAATGCTAATTCTCGTATGTACTTTTGAACTGATAAAAGTCCTTTTTTTGTTACTGTAATATGGTTAACTAATTTTACAAAATCAAGTACTGATAGTGAAGCCTTAGATTTACCAAATGCCATAGTTGGTAAAACATGATTTGATCCAAGGCAGTAATCACTGGCAGATGATGGACTGTATTTGCCCAGTAAAATTACTCCAGCCGTATTAATTTTTGAGGCTATTTTTTCCGGATTCTCTGACATGATTTCCAAGTGTTCTGGCGCCAGCTCATTAGCAAATGAAATCGCATCTGCTTCGTTCTTGCATAATGCCATAAATGCATTTTTCTTAAAACTTGCTGAGATTATTCCTAATCGGGGCAAAGAGCCGTCCAGTAATTTGGTGACTTCATTTTCTAATTTACCAATCAAATTACTTGAAGTAGTAACAACACCACAAATCGTATCCGGACTGTGTTCTGCCTGTGAGATCAAGTCTTTAACCACAAGTCTGGGGTCGGCTTTAGAATCCGCATATATTAGCAACTCAGTAGGACCTGCAATCATGTCGATGTCAGTCATATTACTGACAAGGTATTTTGCAATATTAACAAATAAACCTCCAGGACCTACAATTTTATCAACCTTGCTTACTGTTTTGGTCCCATAAGCGAGAGCTGCGACTGCTTGAGCACCACCGATTCTGTAAACCTTGTCAATGTTACATATATCTGCGGCTACAAGAGTAAGAGGATCAATGTTACCATCTTTCATAGGAGGACTAACCATTGCTATCCTATCTACATTTGCAACTAGTGCGGGAACAGCGCACATTATCAACGTGCTCGGATATCGTGCTTTTCCTCCCGGGACATAACATCCAATACTTTCAATAGGTTTGAGTCTTCTCTCAATCTTTATTCCTTGTTCTGTTACTATTATCCCAGTTAATTTATCTAGTATTATTTTTTCATTTTTTTCAAGTAATT
>DAIRDV010000054.1:0-6287 GCA_036795955.1 Nitrososphaeraceae archaeon
AATTATTAGTTAAACTTTTCTATTTGACTAAATTTTCAACAGCCGGACTTTTTGACAACGTAAATTGTCTGAAATATAATCATTCCAAGCTAGATTTTGTGTATGATATTATAATTACTATTTAATAGTAATGAGCACTTTACACTTCTCATATTTTCATAATCATAAAATTTTGAAGATAAAAGGTGAGAGGTAAAGATACCTGAACTAGGATTTGAATTTGTGTATATATCGAATACTGTTCTAGCGTAGCAATATTTTAATTAAAATCCCGGATTCAGTGTTTGAATAGAACCACGTAGGGAAATTTCATATAGTGGAGATGATTCAATATTATGAATGGCAGAGAACCTCGGTTCCTTTTCTTTTGATGTTACAAAGAGGATACTATGCACATTATTCAATGACGGTTCACTAAAAAAGACCACATTAGCCACAAAAACTCGATTAAATTATAACGTATGTTTGAGATACATTCAAATGCTGAAAGTTCTCGGATGGATAAACGCAGGTTCTGAGGTTTCGATAAATGAATTAGGAAGAAATGTTATGAAAAGGTTATTAAATCAACCATCTACTGATATTCCTAATAATTCCCTATATGATATGGATTCAAACTCTTCTATATTAGAATCGGAAAAAAAGTTAGATAAACCTATCACTCGTAATCAAAACATTATGATTGTAGATGATGAACCCGACGTACTCCTAACATATGAATCGTTTTTATCTTATGCGGGATTCAATGTAAGTACTTTTGCAGATTCTTATCAAGCATTAAGAAATTTCGCCTCAAATCCGAGGCTTTACGATTTGATTGTACTTGATATAAGAATGGAAAATCTTAACGGTTTACAGCTGTATCAAAGTATGAAGGCAATGAATCCAACTACTAAGATTTTATTTGCATCAGCTCTTGATGCTGCAAAAGAACTAACTAGTATACTCCCGGATATAGAATTTCAAGATATTATTAAGAAACCTGTTGACAGAGAAAATTTTATCAAGGTTATCAAAACGGCACTTAGTTCATAATTTTGAAGTACTATTTTGGGGTACTAGTATTATATTCAGTTTGAAGACGAACTTTTCTGCACTGATGTGTATGTAAAAATTATCCCACGATCAGTATTTGGAAAGTAAGCATTGTTTAAAAAGCAAAAAAGAGTAACAAATACTTATGGACGACTCGGTTGGTAAGATTGAAGCCAGCAATTTATTTTATAATAATAAAACATTCGCTCATGCAATTGGAAGCAATAAAACAATTAATGAGGGCGCCAATTCTAGGCGCTCAAGTTTGTTGGCATCTCAATATGAACAAACTGATTCGGATAAAGTTTCATTTGCAGATTATTCAGAGAAAGTTTGTGTGAGTGTGATAGATATTGTAGGATCTACCAGCCTAGTATCAACTATAGGAAGTTCTAAAGATATTAGAAAGTTTTATGAGATTTATCTTAATAAAATTGCAATTATCCTCAAGAAATATGGCGCAAGCATAGTCAAAACTGTAGGTGATGGAATAATCTGTTACTATCCTAAAACTACCGACATTACAAACATTCAGGCATTTGAAGATGTCTTGAAATGTTGCTCTGCCCAGATAGAGGAGCGATTTGCCATAAATGAAATGCTTTTGGAACAACGACTACCTACCATCAGGTATCGGGTAAGTGCAGATTTTGGAGAACTGGAGCGAACTCGCTTCGTAGGATTCAATTGTGAAGATTTCGTTGGATCCACAGTAAATAATTGCTCTAGAATGAATATATTTGCACAACCTAATGGTATTGTAGTAGGCAACGATCTCTATCAAATATTTAGATCATTCAGTGAGCTCAATGACAACTATTTGTTTACGGAAATCAATAGTTATCATTATGGAGAAGCAAAGTTCTCTTATCCTATCTATTCATTATCGAGAATTAAACAGACAATTACGGCGCCCGTTGAGAATCTAAACTCTTTTCATAATATAGGAAAATTTGTAATTAATACTATGAAATCCTCCCAGGTTCCAAAAATTTTGCTAATAGATGACGAAGTAGATGACTTATTCGTATTAGAAAAATTTCTAATTCACGCAGGATTTGAAGTCAAGTCCTTTTCAAGTCCACGCGAAGCACTTAGACATTATACAAATGGAGATCCCTTCTCTTATGATCTCGTGATCAGTGACATAAGAATGCCAGAAATCAACGGTTTCCAGCTGTACCATAAATTAAGACTAATAAATGACAATGTAAAGATAATCTTTGCTACATGTCTTGAAATAGTTGATGAGATTTTAACTATGATTCCCGAATTAGGACAAGAACAATTGATACAGAAACCAGTGGAGAAAGAGAAATTTATTGAAATTGTAAGGAAAAATATCAGCTGAGTGGTTTTAAGAAGGACTCAAAGGTATTGTAAACTATGGTGGATGAAATGTGCTAGGTACAATTGTCTGAAAATTGTTCGCTGATTTCCGATATATGATGTTAAATAGACTTTGTTGAAAAGTAACGATCTGTTTATATCAATATTTCCATGGCCATTTCCACTTAGATTATGTATACGCGAGAAACTTCTATCAGCAAAGGAAAAGGAAATTAGTATCATGTTCCTTTAATAAGATGTAATAATATGTTCCTCTCACTGCCCAAGATCTACAAAATTGGGATTATATCTGTCATCTCAATAGTCATATTCTCATTCGCATTATTCTATTACATCCAAACTGTAACAGAGAATAATATCCAAAGTAATCTCATAACACAACAAATTGATAGACAGCGAGCAGCTTCAGAAAGTCTATCTCGACATATAGGCTCAGATCTGACGTTAGTAATGACGGTTCTTGATGGTTTGACAAATTCGGGATACATCCAGGCAGGCGATATTAATTCAGAAAAAACTAATCAGCTTATCCAAGAAAAATACAAAATGATAGAGGATGTCATAGACAAAATTTTTGTGTTGGATAAGAATAATATAGTTACCCGCGGTCTGTCTCAATCCAACACGGATGAGTATCTTGGTGCAGATTTTTCACAAAGAGAGTGGGTAAAAGAAGCTAAACAAGATCTAAAACCTGTGTTTTCTAAAGGTTTTGAAAGGCAGGGTAATTATACGATTTACATTGCCGTACCAGTTATTAATAGAGATAATAATCAATACATCGGACTAATTGGCGCAACTATACCAACGGAAAAATTTTTTGCGAGATATGGAAATGTTCACGATATCAATTCCCAATTCCTGGTAATATATGATAAGAACGGAACGATTCTTTCTGTAGGTGCCGACAGAAACCTCGTAGGAAAGAATTTTTTTAGTGCAACAGTCCAGAATTTCATTGGACATAATGAGATTTTAAGTAAAATGACCGGAAGTCTTCTTAAGGGCCAACCTAACTATGGCGTGTATGATTATGGCAAGTCAGAGAGAATAAATACAGGACAACCCATTTTGGTACAGAACACACCAACATATTTTCTACAAATAGTAACTCCAACTAAAGCTATTTTTTCAAAAATATCGGATACTCTATTTACTGAAAGATTAAAGGGTTACTCATTACTGGTAGCCGTTTTTGCCTCTGTAGGATCTTTGATAATATTTCTCCTCAAATGGAACAATACAATGGAACATGAAGTTATTAAGAGAACTAATGCCTTGAACAAAACAAATATCCAATTGGGTGTCATGTCCAAACAGCTGAGAAAATCTAATTTGTCGTTACAGAATGCCAACGAGCAATTAATACAACATGATAAGATACAGAAGGAGTTCATAAATATGGCTGCTCACGAATTACGTACTCCTATCCAACCAATTCTTGGTCTTGCTGATGTCTTACGAGATTACGTATCTGATTCACATCAATCAAAGATGCTTGATGTCATAATGAGGAATGCAAGAAGACTCCAAAGATTGTCTTGTGACATTTTGGATGTTTCAAAAATTGAAAGTAGTTTATTAAAACTTTCCAAATCTCAAGTTGATCTCAATGAAGTGATTAAAAATGTAATAAATGATGTCGAAAATTGTTTCGACAATGGGAACAATAGTAGCATCAAAATCATTTTTGAACCGAAAGAAACAATTATTGTATTTGCCGATAAAGACAGAATTCATCAAGTACTTTCAAACTTGTTGAACAACGCAATTAAATTTACTAAACATGGTACTGTAACAATAAATACTAACCTAGATATTGGTAATGATAATAATGATGATAAAAGTAAGGTGGCAGTTGTTACTATAACAGATACAGGTAGCGGTATAACTTC
Source organism: Nitrososphaeraceae archaeon (assembly GCA_036795955.1). Lineage (GTDB taxonomy): Archaea > Thermoproteota > Nitrososphaeria > Nitrososphaerales > Nitrososphaeraceae > TA-21. Next base: position 4,281 of record DAIRDV010000054.1, read on the forward strand.
CGAAGTAATGCAAAAACTTTTCTCAAAATTCGTGACTAGTTCGAGTCATGGTACAGGACTAGGACTTTTTATTTCGAAAGGGATAATTGAGACACATGGCGGAAAAATATGGGCAGAAAATAATGCAAATGGAGTTGGTTCGAGTTTTTCATTTAGCCTGCCAATTACATAGTCTTTATTTTCCGAACAAATCCATTCTGTAATTGTAAAGTTACTAGATTAGTAATCAAACTATCAAATGAAGGTGAATTTAATATGTGTCTTTGTAGATGAGATAAAACGACCGCAATTATCGTTACTGGTACTCAACACATCTACAATGTTGTTAGAATTAAATTATGTAGTTTGAGCGTCAAACATTCATAGTTTTATATTGGATGTTACCATAGAAGAGTGTGGGCTTATAGAGGAGCGTTATTCGTAATTAGTAATCATAAAGAATATTGATCTTTAACCAATAGCTAATCTGGACAAAGTGCCGAGCCTAGACATTTACCAGGCAAACTGGCAATACTACCGGTCTCATCGCTTTCAGGCGGTAAACTTGTTTCTGAATCTATAACTGTTGAATTTCCACTTATGTCCTTTTCATCTCCTGTAGAATTCGTGATGTTGATCGGACTAGTACTTGAATTTGATATGTTCTGTGCGTTCACGTAATTAAGCCCCAATCCTTCGAAAATGGATGTAGATATAGACACTAACAAAATGGTAACAAACAAAAAAATCAGCTTAACTTTACATATAACAAGCTTTTGACATGGCCTAAACACTAGTTATCTTCGACAAACTAGTATTAATGTGTAAATGAAACTATTTAAATAACCTAGTTCTATAAAACTAGGTTTCGCACAATAAATATGTAATTATTGGAAAAAGAAACGTACTCTAATTTCGTAAACTGCATTAGTTCGGAGGATCGAAAAATGAAGGTAACAGGATTAGAAAAAGGGTAATAGTTCGTGATTAATACCTTTACCTTACTATTTATTTAGTTACAAAATTAAATGGACAATTTTAACGGCTATGAAAGGACCTATCTGAATTGAAAATAATAACATTTTATTTTTAAAACCACGGAATAACAAATAAGACAGCAAGTATCTGACTCATTTTTATTATTATTGCCTACAAAAAGAACATTCCGACGAAGATAGGTGAAGCACTAGTGATTGTTGCTATTTACTGGAAAGTACTAGCGAGACTACTCATTAGTAACTGTCCAGGTAGGGTGTATTTCATGCCATCCTTTTGGTTTGTCTGTAACCCATGCACCCCATATATGAACGTGGTCGCCTTCTTTTGGAAGTATTATTCCGCTTTTTCCTTGATCGGGTGGAACTATTTCTACCACCAAGAATCCATCTGTTTTTTCACCATTCTTCTCATTTGTTAGAAACTTAAATTTGTCGTCTAGCTTCAAGAAAAATTTGAAATCGCCATCGTCCATCTTCTTTGTATGCATGACTATTCCTGTTGCTTCTTGGCATTCACTTAAGATCCTCAAGTCTTTTTCATTTGAAGAACCAGCAAGAACATTTCCTGCCCTGCAATCAGGGCCGGTAAGTGCTTTATGCTGCGGTACAATATCACGATCTAAAGATTCAATCCTCTTTTGGTCTTCTAGGGGAATCGGAGCCTCACCTTCTTCCTCTGAAATAGCTATTTCTAATTTCTGTTTCAACTGGACGTTATTTTGTATGTTGACTTCCTGATTATTCTGAATTTGGTTTTGTGTTACTGTGGATTGGTTAGTATTTTGATTGGATTCACTCCCACCTGAAGTCTGAGTTGAGGATTGATTGTTATCTTCAGAGTCCCCTTCACCACTTAAAGTCTGATCGCTGGCTGTCTCAGTTGAGGATTGATTGTTATCTTCAGAGTCGCCTTCACCACTTAAAGTCTGATCGCTGGCTGTCTCAGTTGAGGATTGATTGTTATCTTCAGAGTCCCCTTCACCACTTAAAGTCTGATCGCTGGCTGTCTCAGTTGAGGATTGATTGTTAT
>DAIRDV010000055.1:0-6267 GCA_036795955.1 Nitrososphaeraceae archaeon
GTTACTGTTAAGCTGCTACAAGAGTTTGATAAACAAAATAATATTATCATAAGTGAAAGTGGAATATCAAAATCTGAAGAAATTAAGAAATTAAGATCGATTGGTGTTGATGCATTTCTTGTTGGTACAAGCATTATGGAATCAGAGAATTTTTTTGAAAAGATAAAGGAGCTATGCTATGTTTAATTTCTCAGCCCAACAGCGCTTTCTGGATCGTGTATCAAAATGACTAATTTACAGAAGTTTCCTATAAGTGGTAAATACGGAAAATATGGAGGAAAATATATTCCAGAAACCTTGGTTCCAGCGATTAGTGAACTTGAGCAAGCATATGAAAAATTCAAAAATGATTCTAAATTTAAGAAGGAACTTGACTATTATCTTCAAAATTATGCGGGGAGACCTACGCCGCTCTTTTTTGCAAAGAATCTTACCGATTATGTTGGTGGTGCAAAGATTTATCTCAAGAGAGAGGATCTTTTACACGGCGGAGCACATAAAACTAACAACTGTTTGGGTCAATGTCTTTTGGCCAAGAAAATGGGAAAAAAAAGAATAATTGCAGAAACGGGGGCAGGTCAACATGGCGTAGGGACGGCAATGGCAGCAGCTGTTCTGGGATTGAAGGCAGAAATTTACATGGGTTCTATCGACATTGAAAGACAAAAATTGAATTTGTTCAGAATGGAGCTTTTAGGAGCAAAAGTACATAGAGTAAATTCTGGAACAAAAACACTTAAGGATGCTATAAACGAAGCGTTACGCGATTGGATAACAAATGTAAAAGATACTTACTATTTAATCGGATCTGTTGTGGGTCCACATCCATATCCTATGATTGTGAGAGATTTTCAAAGCGTAATCGGTGAGGAAATAAAATCACAACTTAAGAACATTCCTCCCAGCACTAATACGAGTTCTCCTCATGCCCTAGTATGTTGCGTGGGTGGAGGTAGTAACGCAATGGGAACTTTCTTCCCATTTTTAGATGATAAAAAGGTGTCATTATATGGAGTTGAGGCAGGAGGAATGGGTGTCAAAACAGGAAAACATTCTGCTACACTGAACGTTGGATCAGAGGGCATACTGCATGGAATGAGAACATATCTTTTACAAGATGAATTTGGACAGATAAATGATACCCATAGTATTTCGGCAGGTCTGGATTATCCCGGTGTGGGTCCTCAGCATGGTCACCTTAAGGATATCGAACGTGCAGATTATGTTACCTGTACTGATAATGAGGCTTTAGATGCGTTTTTTAAACTATCAAGATTGGAAGGTATTTTACCCGCTTTAGAATCATGTCATGCTGTTTCATACGCAATGAAGTTGGCTAAAAAAATGAGAAGAGATCAAAATATTATTGTTACATTGTCTGGCAGAGGCGACAAAGACATAGATCAAGTGATGAAGTTTAGAAAAAAATTCCTCAATAGGTCATAATCAATGTTATCATTACAAAATAATAGAATAGAAAAAAAATTTGCCGAGTTAAAATTACGTAATCAAAAAGGGTTGATATGCTATGTTTTGGGAGGTTATCCTAACCCTGAAACAAGTGAGAAAATAATTTCATCCATAGTGGATGGAGGCGCTGACATTATCGAAATAGGCATCCCTTTTTCAGATCCAATTGCAGACGGCCCAACAATTCAGGAGGCCTCATTTAGAGCGCTAAAAAAGGGAATTAATCCGGATATTTGTCTGGATATTGTCAGGACGACTAGAAAAAAATACCCTGAAATTCCAATAGTCATAATGACGTATTCTAATATTCTACAAAAAAAGGGTTTCAGAAAGTTCATGGAAAATGCAAAAGAAGCAGGAGTGGATGGCTTTGTCCTTCCTGATATGACTATTGAAGAATCCAAAGAGTATCTTGAATACTCAAAGAATCTTGATCTTGCATCGATATTCCTTATTGCTCCAAATACCTCTAATTTTAGAATCAAAAGAACACTTGAGGTTTCTACTGGTTTTGTATATGTTGTGTCTGTATACGGGACTACTGGCACTAGAACTTCATTTAATGAATACACTCTTACTGCTATTAGGAACATAAAAAAATTAAGCTCAAACAAGAACAATATTTCTGTTGGTTTTGGAATAAGCCAGCCTAATCATATTAAACTTTTGTCCAAATTTGGAGCCGATGCTGTGATAGTGGGCAGCGCCATCATAAAATTGATTGATGACAATAAAGATAATAGTATAGACAGTATACAAGATAAATTGAAAAAATATATTAAATCACTGAAGGGCGCGTGTAAAAATAGCAACTGACAAAATTAATGTTTATTTCGTGATAATTCCACTACTATCTGTTGAAAAGAACATATTGTTAAGACTAACCTGGAATTTCTTTCCAAATCTTTCTACAACAATTTCAAGATCATCTAACGAATCCGAAATCTGACCATCGGCTAATTTTGCTATAACTACGTGTACAGATTCGTGTGATATTAAGGCGCCCATGAAACCTTCAATTTGTTCAAAATCATTTTTCTGGTTTTTTGCACTCTCATTAGATTGAACTATTAGCATATTTTCACCCTCATAAGTAAAGTATGCAGGCACATTATCTGTTGCGCAAGAAAAAACAAAGTCACTAATTGTCATTTATCTATCTATCTCAAATCTAACCAAACCTACAGTATAAAATATTCTGCATCAGGATGATGAACTACAATGGCCGCTGTAGAATACTCTGGATTTATCTGACCTGCAGAAGTAAGACCGATTCCGCTAGTAGTCGGATCAATTAGTTTCCACACTAGATAATGTTGCATGGTGTCCGGACAACTTGGGTATCCCCAACTGTATCTGAGTCCTCTGTTCTTATCAATATTTAGTTCTCTTCTAATTCGATGATGAACCCATTCTGCCAGAGCTTCTGCAGTTTCTACTGCTAGGCCATGAAGATAATAGGCGTCAGTATAATTATTGTTTAAATTGAGCTCTTCGATTTTTGATACGGTTTTTTGGCCTACAGATACTACCTGGAACGGAACAATATCATCCTTCCCAAAATAGTCTGTAATACACAATCGTTTAGGTTTTGATGATCTCGGAAAGTCAAAAACAACCTGTCCTTGCTTATCTGAATCCACAACAAGTTTGTTACCCTGATTATGACATCTAAAAAATGAATATACTGCAGTTGGTGAGAAAAGATCCTCTTCAATTACTTTTTTCTTCCATTCTGATAGCAATTCTTCGGGGTCGCCAATTTTGGATGCCGATTTTCCTCTTATCCCCCATGAGAGAACAAAAAGTGATTTTTTATTTAGATACTGCCATACCTCGTCAAGATTAATTTCTGAAGGACCTAATTTTACTGGCGAGTCAAAATATGGTGCGTTTGGTGGATTTACAGTTTTTACTTTACTAACTGATATACCGACATCGGTTTTTACTAGAGTTTTTTTCTTTTCATCAAATTTACTGATTTTATCATTCCATTCTTGAATAAATTTATCTTTTTCAGGAGATCTTAGTTTATTCATAATGTTCAATCCCTCAAATGCGGTTTTGCAATAAAAGACACCTGATTCGTAGACGCCATCAGATTTTGCAATTCTATTTATGTAATCACTGTTTATTGCTGCACCACCACACAATGTTGGGATATTGAGATTTAGTTTCTTTGCATTTTCTACAAAAAACTGCATTTGTTTTGAAGTTGAAACTAGCAATGCTGACAGACCAACGGCGTCGGCCTGTACTTCATTTATTTTGTCTAAAATCTGCTGTATTGGAACTTGCTTACCAAGGTCAAATACTGTATAACCATTGTTAGAAAAAATTGTCTTTACGAGGTTTTTACCTATATCATGCACGTCACCGTACACCGTACACAAAACAAGTTTGCCTTTGCTCACTCCCTGTTTTTTGACAAGATATTTTTCAAGTTCGGACACTGCAGATTTCATACACTCTGCAGATTTTAATACGAAAGGTAAAATTAATTCGCCTGCTCCAAACTTGTCCCCCACCTCTTTCATTGCAGGAAGCAATACTTCGTTGAGCGTTTGAACCGCTGCTTCATGAGATTGCTCCGGATATTGTTTTAAAAATTTGTCTTTTTGAATACCTTCAGGTTTTGAATTTAATTTCTTCTCAAGCTTGTCAGTGATAGATCCCACCACGTCTTCTTCAATTCCATCCTTTACTCGATTTACTATGCGATGGTAGCATCGTTTGTCAAAATCCCAATCCTTGTTTATTTCTTCTAATCTCTGAGAATTGTTAGTAACAGTTATGTTTTTGTTCTCAAAATAGTATATTAATTCAGAAAGAGCATTTGTATGCCTATTAAAAATAAGATCCTCTGCGAGCTTGATTTGGTCCTGACTTATTTCTCCTATGGGAATTATATCCTTTGCATTAATGATTACTGTGTCTAGTCCTGCCTTTAATGCATGATGCAAAAATACTGAGTTGACTATTTTTCTTGCGCTTACCGGAAGTCCAAAACTAACATTGCTTAACCCTAGAGTAGTAAAGCAACCTTCAATTTCTTTCTTGACTGAAGAAATTCCTTTAAGTGTCTCTACAGCAGAGTTTGCATATTCTTGCTCACCAGTTGCTAGCGTAAAGGTTAATACATCAAAAATGTATTGCCAGGGTTGTAGTCCGTATTTTTTTCCTGTTTCAAAGAGTAATCTTGCCACTTTAGTTTTTTCTTCTGATGTCTTGGCCATTCCATTTGGTCCAATACACATTGAAATTGAAGGAATTCCAAATTTTGCCATAATTGGCGCTAGTAAATGAAATCTAGAACCGTCTCCTTCCAAATTGATAGAATTGATAATCGGTCTTCCGGGAATTTGATTTATGGCTTCTGTTATTACTTTAGGATCGGTTGAATCAATGACTAAAGGTGCCTCCACTTCAAGACTTAATCTTTTAACTAGCTTTTTCATAAATTCGAGCTCGTCAGATCTTTCAGTTGTTGCCACACAAACATCAATACAATGGGCACCATCACCTACTTGTTCTCTTCCAAGGTCTATCAGCCCATCAAAGTCATCTGATAATACCAGCCTTTTTGCCCTTTTTGAGCCCTGAGTGTTCAGACGCTCTCCAATAATTAAGGGTGGAGGAATTTGAGTTAAATCTACAGCCTTTAGTGCGGAGCTAACTCGGGGTACATGTTTAAGGTACATGGATTTAATATATTCTCAATTATTCGTTTGCGAATTATAAGTCATACGTTTTTAATATTTTTCTGAGCTCTCTAACGTGCTCTGGGGTTGTTCCACAACATCCTCCTATCATTCTCACTCGTTTGTATTTCTGTAAAAACTCTCCAAGCTGCCTTGACATGTCTTTTGAAGTCATCTTGTAAACTGCTGCGCCCCCTTCATTTATTGGCATTCCAGCATTTGGCATCACAAGGATTGGTAATTCGTCTTGTTCATCAAGCCATCTGATACTTGATTCCATTTCAGCTGGTCCTGTGGAACAATTTAATCCGAAAACTGAAATTCCCATATCACTAACCGTTGTGTATGCTGATTGTACACTAGTACCAAGTAACATCTTGCCGTATTTGTCTAAAGTTATGTTGGAAATTATAGGCACCTTTTTACCGACCTTTTGCATTGCATTGAGTGATCCGGTTATAGCAAGTTTAACTTCTAATATATCCTGACTTGTTTCAATAAGTAGAACATCGACGCCTCCCAACATTAGACCTTGAGCTTGCAAATCAAATGCGTCTGTAATCGCTTCTAGACTTATATTCCCCAGGTCAGGATCGTTTGAGCTTGGAAGATAACCTGTTGGGCCCATTGATCCTATAACAAACTTTTTCTCGTTTGAAAATTCTTTTGCTACTCTATTTGCGAGCTCTGCAGCAGATTTATTCATTGATACTGTTTGTTCTCCAAATCCATACTCCTTGAGTTTAATTTGGTTACTACCAAAGGTATTTGTTTCAATGCAGTCAGAACCCGCTTCCAAGTAACTCCTATGTATACTTTCGATCCATTCTGGTCTGGATAAAATAAGCCCATCATTGAATCCTTCTTTGTGATTTGGAAAATCTTCTGGTTTAGGATTAAGTTTCTGTATTTCTGTTCCCATAGCCCCATCAAATAGGAGTATTTGTTTGTCAATTTCTTCAAGGAAGGATTTTACCATGTTGATCGATTACCATTATAGCTTGGTTATCTACATATATTGTTTGAGGATTGTAACGAGGATTGTAATTGATTTATCCAAGTAGTTTCATACCTTCCATGAAAATTTGTTAGAAGT
>DAIRDV010000056.1:0-6209 GCA_036795955.1 Nitrososphaeraceae archaeon
AATACAAAGGAAGTGTAATCTTACAAATGCTATTATCTCTCTGTTAGCCTTGTTTGCGATTTGCTATTTGGCAAATACATACTCTAACTTCACAGTCTATGGTCAGTTATCACAAAATGCCTCTGATAATAATACAAATCAAATGTTAAACACAAATACAACCCAAAACGTTACCGACTCAAATACCAAGAATGCGATACCATATGTTTTGAATGTGACTAACAGCTCCGATGCAACTTCACAGGCTGTTGACCAAGTAATCCAGGCAGTCGGTGGTGGACAATCTACTTTGAAGGAAGTGATTGACGCTGCAAGTAATGGAAATTCTTCTCCTTCATCTCTTGAGCAAGTCATTGATGCAGCAAGCAGCGCATTGAATAATCAGAGTTCCAATGCCAGTAGCGGTAATATGAGCAACAATACGTCTTGAGATGTTTTTCTAAAAAAAATAAATCTTTTTTTTAATCCAAGATTAATCCTTTTTCAGATATTTCTCTTCAATTCTATATCTTATGTACTTGTCATCCATGGAGAATTTCGGAGGATGGGGATCAAGCGTCGTGTTATTGCAAACCGTGCATTTTTCATAAAGTGTATAAATTTTGCAGGAAGGACATTTTCGTAAAAGATGTTTCGTAGTTACACCTACCTCCTATTTTTTTTAGCGTCTTCTCTAATAAAATTAAATAATCCTACTTTCTTGCCTACTGAGTTTGAAATCTTCTCAACAGCGTTATTGAGTGTTTTTTCAGCAATTTTATAATTTTCAGCTTTTGCAATAATTCGATATCGAGGTGCGGCAATGTATGAAATTTCTATGGATGTGTTATTCTTATCTAGTTCTGCTGACGAAAGCACATTTTTTATAGTTTCTACTCCCTGTGGTTCGTTTATGTTAAGTTCTATTACTCCTCTAATCTCAACGCTAGGAATTTGAATTTTTTTGCTCTCTTCGGCAATCGCTGCTCTTGTCTCGTCAGAAATCTCAAGAGATTTTATAGAGTCGATTCCCTTAAAGGCAACGGCTTCAAACATATCATAAAGATAATCAAATTTTTGTAATATAACATCCTGAAGATCTTTAATCTTATCATCGGGCATGCCGGTTTTGGTTTTAATCATACTCATAAATGCAGATGCCTTTTCACTCTTCTTTACTTCGATAAGTTTCGATTTTCGTTCTTCACGGGATACTTGTTTTAAAGAAAGGTCTACCTCTACTCTTGATTTGTCTACTCTTATAACCTTAAGGACTGTTTTTTGCTTAGGTCTAACGTATCGCTCAATATTCCTTATCCAACCTGTTGCAATTTCAGAAACGTGCAAAAACGCAGTTAAATCCTGATATTCATCCAAAGATACGTAAGCTCCATGACCTGTGACTTCCTTTATAGTTGCAATTACCAAATCACCGGCTTCCGGAAGTTGTTTGTTATCATTGGCCATTTAGAACATACGCACTCAAGTACTATACTTTAAGTTTGCTTGACCATATTTAAAGCCAGGTTATTATGCTGACAGTATGCTCGGACGGATATCCTTGTACTTGTTAATTCTATTCAATATTCCTGTTTGAGTTGACTATTGAATGTCTTTTTTTGTTCAACTTTGAACAAGCGTAAAGTTCACTGCATGGTAAGTTCGAATATTATGCAGACATCGTATTCAATCGTTATCTCAATCTAGGTTCAATTTACAAAATAATCTAAAAATCGATCCCTTTTTTAGCCTTGATTCCTTTTTTATATGGATGTTTTATCTCTTTCATTTCGGTAACGAGATCAGCCAACAGTATAATCTCTTCGCGGGCATGGTTTCCAGTAAGTATTAATGAAAGATGTCCTGGGCGATTCTGAATTATCCTCACGACTTCTGCTAAATCTAGAAGCCCTAAATGAATGGCATAATTTATTTCGTCTAAAATAATAATATCAAAAGCATCATGAGATATTTTTTGTTCAACAATGTCCAGTGCAGTTTTTGCTGCTCTCACATGCTCTTGAAATTCATGGTCGTCATCAATAATTCCAACAAATCCTTTCCCCGCAACTACTAGTTCAAGATTTGGTTCGAGTTTCTTTAGACTATTGAGTTCACCATAATACCATTCACCCTTGATAAATTGCACAATGCAAACTTTTAGTCCATGCCCTATAGCTCTCAGGGCTACTCCCAATGAAGCCGTTGTCTTTCCTTTTCCATTACCTGTGTATACAATTACAAGGCCCTGATCTGATTCGCTTCTGTTTTCCATATAAAACCACTTAAGTGACATTTCATGACGGGAACACTTAGAATTTAATCAAGTTTGACCCAGTATAAAAGTTAGGGGTTTTATAATTTAGTGTTCTTAAACATGAAAATCACGAGTAGTGTTGCGTCAATTGATGCAAAAAGCAATCAGCATTACTAAGGTCCTGCTTTCGCTATGTGGCGAAAAACCAAACTTCAAATCAATCTACTCTCAATAATTTGGAGTAAACTTGCACGGTACATTTCTATTAAATTTCTTGTATAGCATTGATAGTAGATTAATTTAACAGTCGACGAGATCCAGAATACACTAAAATACACGTATTCAAGAAAAATTACTGCGAATAAATGATTATTGACACACATGGAAAAAATAAGAGTAAGAGGATAGTTGTGATAATTGAAAAATCCAATATTTTGAAATTAAGAACTCAATAGAGTGATACTGATTTTGATTTACGAAAAAATTGAAAACTATCTGGGATATTTATGCAAGTGCTTGATTCCTATCAAGCATGAATACTATCTTGGAAGAGGAAGTACTATCGCCATATGTACCTTGTCTAGTATCAAATTGCTGAGCGAAATTTCAAACGATACTAAATTCATGGACAATATTGCCATCGTTGGCAGATTACTTTCTGAAAACAAAGGAATAGACACAATAATACAATATTGTATTGCAAAAAAAAATCTCGCGCATTTAGTTGTGTGTGGAAAAGATGTTAGCGGTCATATGGCTGGCGATACTTTAATTGCGTTGTTTAAAAATGGAATTACAAGTCAGGGTAAAATTATTGCGGCGAAAAGTCCGCGCCCTTATTTAGTTTCATCCTACCAAGATGTGCAAACTTTTAGAAATCGAAATTTTCACAATTTGATAGGAGAGACAAATATTAGCAGCATAAAATCGTATGTTGAAAGATTAATTTAGTAATTCATTTTTTTTCTTTTCTTGTTTATTTTATTCTTTTTTGAATAGTAATTTACAATATCATCGGCGGACATGTTTAGTTCGATTGTTGCTTGGAGTACAAAATGCCAAATATCTATTAATTCTTCTTTGGCCTCTTCATCATTAAAAGCGGTTGGATTTTTCCACCATTTCCAATTTGTCAACCTTTGCAGTTCTACGGCTTCATGTGTAATTGCAGTGCAGAGAAAGGAGATCCTTTCTTCCGTCTTAGTTGGATATCGTGGTGATGCCAAAAGAGCTGCGAGGTTTCTTTGCATTTTGATTAACTTTTCTAGTTTATCCACTTGCCAAACATCAAAATTCTTTTATATAGATTTTAACCCTTCTTCGAAGATGGAATGGAGTCGTGCTTCCTATCGAATTCTAGATATGGAAGTTCTCCATTAGCATCTTTTTATGAGTATATCTTAAAAAAAATCTTAATAAATGTTTCTACTATTGTAAATAAATTGCAAAGCAAGAATTACCTCACCACAATTTACATAAACTATCATAAATTAATCTAATTTTTGAAAATCGCATTATAATTCTTGTTATGTTTGATTATTCTATTAGCCACGAAGAGGATCTATGATGATCTCCATCGAACTCCTTAGAAGACCCATAAAAGTCAATTTGATTCCCGAAAAACTTAACAATCATAAAGGCCGTCGGATTTGACCCTAAAAAAAGTCTTTGAAGATGACATGGGTTTCAAAGATCTCGCGGTAAATCTGGATTCATCAGCCTTCACAGTTTTTAGTTCTAGAACCACGTGAGTAAAATTGGAAATTGTCTTGTTAAGCAGCTCATTAAATGATATAACTTTTTTTTCAAAAATGTCTTCAATCTCTTTATTTTCTTTCTTCGAAGAGATCGTATTAGTAATCACGACAGCTACGTCATTATTTATTGCGTTCAAAGCTAGATCATGAAGATGTTTTCTTAGACTAAATTGTACTGATAATTTTCTTTTGTTTTCGTTCAAAAATAAATAGGTAAAATTATCAATAATTATCAGGACAGGATGCAATTGCAAGGCATAATTTACAAGAATCATCTGAACATTGGTGGATAGTATTCTCAATCTTCTTATTTGTTGAAGAATGGATTTGGATTCTTGATCGTTTCGTAGGTATGAAAGGATTTTTTCAGGTCTAAAAATTCCTTGAGTATCTCCAAATATGACAGTTGATGTATTGTTTAGTCTGGCCGCATTGACGCACAGCGAATAACATAAACTAAATCTAGCTTCTCTCGAATCAGACAAGATATTAGTAATCAAACCTGTCCTGATTCCACCACCAAGTACTTTGTCAATTGAAGGTGATCCCGTTGGAATTAAACCCATAAAATTAAACTCTACAATTATTTATATACAATATCAGCGACCTTGGGAGAAACTTTTTATTGTCGATCTTATTTTTTGAAACCACAAGTGATAAACTAAAATGTCATCATCTCCACAGCAACCAAAAAGACCGTTAACAATCTTGCAACGCTCATTAAATATGAAAGTATCTGTCAGACTTAAAAATGAGTTGGAGTATAGAGGTAGAATGAACAATGTGGATTCTTATATGAATTTAATACTACTTGATGCCGAAGAATTTAATGGTGCAAATCCTGTTGCAAATTATGGGAAAGTAGTAATTCGAGGAAACAATGTGTTATTTATCAAAATAGAAAAGGATCTCTAAAAATAGAGACTTTTTTTGGGATTTGACGTAAGCAAAAATGGCTAGGCGCTATCTTTTCACATCAGAAAGTGTAACTGAAGGACATCCTGACAAGATTTGTGATCAGGTTTCTGATTCAATACTTGACGAAATAATTTCTCAGGATGCTGATTCAAGGGTTGCAGTTGAAGCCATGACTACTACTGGAATAGTTTTTGTAGCTGGAGAAGTAACCTCCACAGCAAAATTTGATGCTCAGGACGTTGTTAGAAGGACGGTAAGGAATATAGGATACAATGGACTAAAACATGGATTTGACGGAAACAGTTGCTCGGTTCTAACTTCAATTCATGAACAAAGCCCAGACATTTCAATGGGTGTTTCTAAGAATGAGGACGGTGTTCAAGGAGCGGGAGATCAAGGATTAATGTTTGGATATGCAACAAGCGAAACTCCCGAACTTATGCCATTACCCATAACTTTAGCTCACAAATTAACCATGAGATTAGCAGCCGTGAGAAAGGAGGGAACCTTAGATTGGGTAGGACCAGATGGAAAATCCCAGGTATCGGTTATTTATGAAGGTGCTATTCCAACTAAAATCGACACAGTTGTTGTTTCTACTCAACATACGGAAGACGTATCAATATCTCAAGTAAGAGAAGAGATTATTTCACAGGTAATAAAACCAATTTGTGACGATCTAATCAATGATTCAACAAAGTTTCTTGTGAATCCGACAGGAAGATTTGTAATAGGAGGTCCTGTTGGGGATACCGGATTAACTGGACGAAAAATTATAGCTGACACCTATGGAGGTATGGGTAGACATGGAGGAGGAGCATTTTCAGGAAAGGATCCTTCCAAGGTAGATAGATCTGCTTGCTATATGGCAAGATATATCGCTAAAAATATTGTTTCATCAGGTCTGGCTTCAAAATGTGAAGTACAACTGGCCTACGCAATAGGAGTCGCAGAACCCGTTTCTATTATGGTAGATACCTTTAACACTGGTAAAATTAACGAAGAGAAGATTGAAAGCCAAGTAAGAGACATTTTTAACACTACCCCTATTGGAATAATAGAGACACTACAATTGAAAAGACCCATTTATAAGAAAACTGCAGCGTATGGTCATTTTGGTAGAAACGATCCTGATTTTTCGTGGGAAAAAACCGATAAATCAAAATTGTTTAAGATGTGAAAAAATCTCATTTAGATCGCTCCGTTTATCACGCTGATTGTGTTCGTAATGTCTCTATAAATTTCATATTTTTTTGAAAAGTAATTTAAGATATTTTTTACATCGCTGGCAAGAATTG
>DAIRDV010000057.1:0-6132 GCA_036795955.1 Nitrososphaeraceae archaeon
TCTTTACCGAAGATGTAAAAAGTGGCAATTAATTCATCTTTTTGGGTAAAGGGCAAGTTTGCTTTTCCATTTATGAAATTTAGAACTCTATTAGGAAAGTCTTGGGGCATAAAAATACCCATATACGAATCAGAAGTAATCAACTTTTGTCTTTATCGTACTATATACGATGAACTATTAAAAAGTAGCAAAAATAACTAGTGGAAAAAATAAGGAAAAGATTACCTAGTGTGCGTGTGGTGGAGGAGCGCTTCCCTTTGACAAAGCTTCATTAAAAGTACCTGAAGCTTTTTCATGAAATTCAAGTGAAGATTGATCTACTTTTACAGCTTGTGGCGGACAAACCGATACGCAAGCCATACACCATATGCAATCGTGTTCACGAATTGCATCTGCCTTGTCGGTATAATCTTTACGTTCTTCTTTGACAGTACTGCCTGTACCATTCCAGGTCTGATTTTTTGCCTCAGAGGCAGGAACGTCATGTTCTGTTCTATACCACTGAAATACTTGTACTGGACATGCTTCGATGCAAGCGCCATCGGCAACACATGAATCCCAGTCGACAGCCACCATCGTACCACTTACACCAAGAGGAACTATTTGTTCGCCCCTTGCTGCATAGGCAGCTTTTACCTCTTCGTTTTCAGCAGCTTCAGCCGCTTTTCCTGGGCCCCACATGAAATGGAAATGTTCACCATCGGCAAGTTGAATCTTACCAGAAACTTGATGATTTTTTGGAAAGTCCGGATCTATAGGCATATTTATCGTTTTGATCTTTGTCTGAATATTATATAAACCATATGTGTATTTAGCAAGATCCAAACCTTACTCTTTATTGAAAAGAAAAAGAAAATCCTTAATTCTTGCTCATCGTTGTCTTTTTCAGTCTTTTCCCCGGAGTTGACCAATTTTTCATGACTTTAACGCCTCTCCAAATTTACTGGCCATAAATTCTATATCTTGGGTGGTCAATGAGGGATGAACAGGCAGTGAAATAACACTCTTTGAAGCCCATTCCGTCCTCTCAAGTTTTCCGAAATCATATTGAGAGTAAAAAGGCGTTTGATGTACGGGAGGATCATAATAAATGGTCGCCCCTATACCGCTGTCATTTAAGAATTTTCTAATCTTATCTCGAACATTGTCAATGGCAACAGTGTAAAGATACCAATTGAATTTTACCCTCTTATTTTCTCGTGGTAGAACCACATCTTTAGTATTGTGATCGCCAATTTTCTCGGCTAATTGTTCTCCTAGCTTTTCTGCATTAGCAGTTCTCTTCTCTAGCATGGAATGAATTTTTGTCATTTGGGTTTTTGCAATAGCTGCGGAGATTTCGGGCAATCGCATATTGAATCCAATTATTCGCGTATCATATCCGTTTACCATCCCATGGTTCCTTATCATCCGTAGTTTTTCTGCGAATTCATCACTATCAGTCGTGATTGCGCCGCCTTCTCCTGAAGTCAATACTTTGGAAGCATACATACTAAAACAACCCATCTGTCCCAAGGTGCCTGTCTGCTTTCCATCATAAGTCGATCCCAGAGATTGGCAGGCATCCTCGATTACAACAAGGGAGTGTTTGTTTGCAATTTCATTTATTTCATCCATCTTGGCTGGATGGCCGTAAAGGTGAACTGGAATTATTGCCCTTGTTTTTTTCGTAATCTTGTCTTCTAAATCATGAGGATCCATCGTATACGTATCTTTTTCAATATCTACAAAGACAGGTTTGGCTCCTGTGCATGCCACGGAATTTGCTGTTGCAACAAAAGTAAATGAGGGAATCAGGATTTCCTCTGATTCTTTTATGCCTGCAGCAAGAATTGAAGCGTGTAAAGCGGCAGTACCAGAATTCACCGCAATTGCGTGTTTGACATGTAAGAAATCTGCCAACAGTTTTTCAAAATCCTGAACCCTTTTTCCGCCAAAGTTTGAAGCAGATGTTAAAATTCCCTCATCTAGTACCTTTAGAATTTCTTGTCTTTCTTCATCATCAATCTGGGGTTTATTAATTGGTATCACGAGTTATTCACTTAATTAATTACCAGCAAGGTCCCGAAATAATAATGCTATTCACTACTAATTCAAGCTGTTCGGCTCTGCATTTAAACAAATAAAAATGAGAAATATTCCAAGAAATTCAAGCAGATGTGGCAGAGTGGTCTTCTTAAAGTCAAGTTTAAGAACACAATAATGCGTCGGCCTTGAGTCTAACCAATGAAAGCCGATTCGCCTTCGGGCGAGCAGGAGTTCAAATCTCCTCATCTGCGTTACATTTCTAATTTAAGGTTGATTGCAACTGCGACATGTCTTCCAGTTTACTAATTAGAATTAAATAGAATTATAAAAAATCAAATCTAATCGAGCATATGGAAAGAAGACAGATAATTAAGCTTGTCATCCCTTCGGTATTGGTTATTATTTTAAGCATCTTTACCATGAAGTTTTCCCCCTCTGAAACTGTGATCCCATTACCTGCTCCGGTATCGAATTCGAGTAATGTGGCAAATAGCAGTGGAGTGGCAATTATTGCGGAGGGACTACAGGCTCCGAGATCTCTTGATATTTCAAAGGACGGACGAATTTTCGTATCAGAAAAACAAGGAGGTATCAGAGTTGTTGAGAATGGAACACTTTTAGGACAACATGTAGGCGATATAAAGGCCGAAAACATAGGGGACGCTGGTTTATTGGGTCTTGCATTACACCCAAATTTTACGCAGAATCATTTGTTTTATGTTTATTACACTTATTCAAACACAACAGGTTTGTACAATAAGGTCTTGATGCTTCAGGAAAGCAACAATAGAATAATTGATTCAAAAATAATTCTCGACGGTATTCCCGGCGATGATTATCGGGACGGTGGACGTATAAAGTTCGGTCCAGACGGCAAGTTATACGTATCAACTGGGGATGCTTCAATTCCAGAACTTTCTCAGGACTTGAATTCTCTTGCAGGAAAAATTCTTCGAATTAACCAAGATGGAACCATCCCCCATGATAACCCCTTTTCTAATTCACCGGTATACGCATATGGTTTTAGGAATGTCCAAGGATTAGCATGGGCTCCCGGTAGCGGAACTCTGTATGCTTCAGATCAAGGAGGGGCTGGAAATGATGAGATAAATCTAATATCATCTGGAAAAAATTATGGATGGCCACGTGAAGAATGTAACAATAATGGTGCTGGAGATGATAATCGGTATACTCCACCGCTCCTGTGTTTTAATCCATCCTTGGAACCCTCCGGAATGGCCTTTGCGTTTTCAAACAAATTGGGATATCAGAATGATTTAATCGTAGCAACTCTAAAGGGATCCCATTTAAGAGATATAGACATTAAATCTGGCAGTCAAAATACTATCCTTGTAGGGTATGGTCGCTTAACAGATCTGGTTGAATCTGCAGATGGGTCAATTCTTGTTCTTACTAGCAATACTGATGGAAGAGGATTGCCGCAGGAAGGCGATGACAAAATATTAAGACTCACAAAATCATAACAATAGTGGTGAATTGTTTTTGCCAAACAATACAGAAAAGAAATTCTATGAAATGGACTTTGATGAAAGATTATCGTATATTTCGTCAAAAAGGAATATTCCAAAAAACGAAATATTGGCTGTAAATCAAGCGCTACCTTTTGATAAAGTCAACAGGATGGTAGAAAATGCAATAGGAAATTATTCCTTACCTTTGGGTATTGCGACAAACTTTGTGATAAATGAAAAACAGTACCTCGTTCCCATGGCAATCGAAGAACCATCGGTTATCGCAGCAGCCAGTCATGCCGCAAAACTGGCCAGGTCTAGTGGAGGATTCAAGGCAACTGCAGATAGTTCCATTATGAGGGGCCAAATCCAAGTTACAAAGCTTTTGGATATCAAGCGGGCTGTGCGAACTATTTCAAAGAACAAGGAATCTTTACTTAAATTGGCTAATACTTGCTCTAAAAATGTTAAAGCAATAGATCTGAAAACGCGTCTGATTACCAGCGATGTGGACAGATCCAAAATGCTTATTTCAGAATTATATGTAGACTGTAAGGATTCTATGGGTGCAAATACCATTAATTCCATGTGCGAACTTCTGGGTGCCGATATAGAAAGAAAGATCAATGGTAATGGGAAAGTTAACCTCAAAATACTTTCCAATTATGCAACTGAAAGAATTGTAAAAAGCAAGGCCATTTTTAAAAGAGAAGAACTTGGCGGCGCTGAGGTAGTTGACAAGATGCTTTCTGCATTTGCTTTTGCATATTCAGATCCTCACAGAGCGGTAACTCATAATAAAGGAATAATGAATGGAATAGATGCGGTTTCAATTGCAACAGGCCAGGATTTTCGCGCCATAGAAGCTGCTGCACATGCATATGCTTCCAGAGATGGCAAATATAGGTCACTTAGTATTTTTAAAAAGACATCCAAAGGCGATCTAACAGTTAGCATTGAAATTCCATTATCCGTCGGAATCGTAGGTGGAATATCTACAGTGCATCCAATAGCGAAGATGAATTTGAAAATCTTGGGTGTAAAATCAGCATCAGAACTTGCTTGTGTTATTGCGTCAGTTGGGCTTGCTCAAAACTTTGCCGCAGTTAGAGCACTATCTACTGAAGGAATTCAAAAGGGACATATGAGATTACACGCAAAGAATATAGCTGTTGCTGCAGGTGCCATGGGAAAACTCGTTGATATGGTAGCTGAAACCATGTATTTGCAATCAAACATAACTATAGACAATGCCCGGGCGATTCTTCATGAGATGCAATTAAAGAGCAGTTAGTTTAAAATGTACTAGAAATATCTTGGATAATCTTTCATACTAAATTTCAACATAATTATCAAACGAAAAATTGTCTGCAAATAATTTTTCAATAGAAATATATCCCATTAAGAAGATTCTTCAATTATCAGATGGCAATAGTAAAATTCGCGATACCAAAAGGGAGTATCGAAGATGCAACATTTAAGATAATTGAAGAAGCATGGCAAACTGTAAAAGGTCGTGGAAGAACTTACAGAGTCAAGCTAAGCGACCCCGAAATAGAAGTAAAAATCTTGCGACCACAGGAAATCCCCACGTATGTGCAAGAAGGTTTTTACGATATCGGAATTACTGGCAAAGATTGGATTGTTGAGGCTAGTGCGGATGTCAAGATCCTACTAGATTTAGAATACGGACAAGTTAATCAGGTGATAGCAATTCCAGAAAATTTTGAATACAACAATTTAACTGAGTTAATAGAAGGTTTCGCAAAACAGAAACGGACACTTAGAATATCCTCAGAGTATCTAACTACTACTTCTAGTCTAATACGTTCTAATAAAGCATATCAAAAATACTACGGTGATGCAAGGCCAATGATAATTACACCATGGTTGAGGGTGGGTGAAAATAAGATGGTTGAAATCTTTCTTTCTTTTGGTGCAACTGAAGCAAAACCACCGGAAGATGTAGATGCAATTTGTGACATAACAGAAACGGGAACTACGCTTGTTCAAAATAATTTAAAGCTCATAGAAACTGTTGCTCAATCAAGCGCCCAATTGGTAGCAAACAAGAGCTCATTGGAGGACAAGGCAAAGTCTGAAAAAATAGCAGACATACTTGCATTAATAAAAGGAGTTGTAGAAGCAAGGAAAAAATTACATATTTTTGTAAACGTGAAAGAAGAGAATCTGCAAAAATTATTGGAAAGCCTACCTGCCCTGAAAAGACCTACGATAAGCAAGCTGAGTGAAGAAGGTTGGTATGGTGTCAATACTGTGATTGACAAAAACGAATTCATAAAGATAGTTCCACATCTTAGAGAAATAGCCCAAGGACTTGTGGTGATGCAACCAAAGCAAATACTCCCAATGGAGGAACTAAAACAGGTCATGGGTCAGTGATAAAAAAGATAAGGGTAAGCGACGCAAAACGACAAGCTCTTCTCATCCGTAATTCAAATAAAATACCGCAGAATAGTATACTTGTTCAAAAAATAATAAATGATGTTATCAAATTCGGAGATAAGGCGATAATAAAGTATACTAAAAAATTTGACAATGTTAAAATTGATTCTATTTTAGTGGAGAAAGCAGATTTTAGAAATGCCTATCAACAGGTTACTATGAATCA
>DAIRDV010000058.1:0-6130 GCA_036795955.1 Nitrososphaeraceae archaeon
TTCAAGGTAATAATAATAAAAATTCTCAATAGATTTAATATGTATTACTGGTTCGCTATTCTCAATATTCATTAGAATGTGGCACATGATTTAATATTAAGGGGCAGTTGAGTGCAGAATCTAAGTTTGAGCCTTGTTAGTCGATGAATAAAATTGATATCAACACCATTAACGGACCTTACATAGCAAAATGGCTATTTGATCTTTAGCATCTTTATTACAAGTCGCATCTCATGTTACCAATTATATGAAATCTATAACCGAAAATTCAATAAGGAATTTTTGACCATACAAACATGGATTATTTTTTTTTGAGTCTATACGAGTCTATATGGATAGACTATTTCGATATATTACCTTTAAAACAGGAATCTGATTTGAAAAGGTCTAATACATATGCTTTATTGCACTGGTCATGATCCTGGAAGCACACCCATCGATCTTCGGGAAATGCGGATACGTAGCACCAATTATTAGAAGAAATTGATTTTGAGGCCTCAAGTCGTACTGCCCCACTCGAAATCATAATACTAATAATAAACAGAGCAATTGACAAAGTTGTACCTAACGTTCGGATTTGATTATAATCCATTAAATTATCTAGAACACAAAAATAGTTAAGTCTTCAAACAAAAAAATATCTAAAATAATTCAGATTTTTGATACTATATTAAGTTGAGTTATCGCTAATACCATGTCAAAGACCATCTTTGAATTGTGAACTATCTTGTCTTTTTTCAATTCTATTGGGCCATGGTTGAAATAAGCTTCTATCAGGAAGATGTAAACTGAAATGCCATAACTAATTGGTTGTAAATATTTCAAAATATCATGTTGATGGAGTTTCGAATAGAATTGATTTATCAATCCTTTAATGAAAATTACTCAAATTTACTCATCCGAGTATTGGCTTTTCAGAGACAATTATTACTTTAGGAATCCTAGACAATGGCACTTTCTGCAACCTGTATATCCTTGTTCATTTGTAAAATGAAATTCTTTTTCGTGATTACATTCTCGGCATTTATTTGATTCAGCGACCTCTTCTTTTTCCAAGAATAGTACCTCCAGACTTCGGTCTAATTTATCTTACTTTTCATAGATTCATTACAAATGACAGTGGCAATTAATAAAATTAGCTTATGAAGCATCTACCGTACATCAGTACATTGCAATTGATTCGAGGTACCGTAGAGCTGGATATGATTGAGGTGCTGCATTCTTTATTGAACAGACCCATAAGGATATACATATGTTAGAGTTCATCCATTTTCTCAATTATTCTGGGGCAAAGCCATCTATTCTAGCAACAGAAAAACCTCAAACCAATTTCGATCCACCGGATTCATTTTTCCAAGCCTGCAAAAAAGCGAGCAGACAGTTAGACGATTCATTAACAATTTAGTATGGGTTATAGAAAATGAAGAAGATCTGCTACCCATTCATTCTTACAAGGGTTTGTTAGCGAACAAATTGAGCAAGAAACATCGTTGAAACTATTTTGCAAAAAGTATAATTTGATCGAAGGAGACAAACTGGCACGATATCAAAATTACCAATCATTGACTTGTATTAGATCCAAGGTAATGACAATGGGAAATGATGGACAAACATCAAATGCTAGCTAATTATTGAAAATCATAATTATAACATTTTTTTTGTTCTTTTATTTTTTCAAATTATATTTAATGTTACCAATATTCATTGATTATAATCCATACTGCTATTGAACGTGATTTTTGAAATTATGTCAAGAAGGAAGGAACTCCTAACCGCAAATACGATATAGATATTGTTTTTGATAAAAACTAATTTTCTTTTTTTATGGATGTTAATTTATTTTGTAACTGATATAAGGAATGTAGATTGTAATTTTATATGGAAAACACAACGCAAGAATCAGAGATTACAAAACAAATAGGAGATAAAATTGAACAAAATGCATCTCAGTGGTCTGGTGTATTAAAAGAAGTTGTGGATAAGCTAACCGGTAAGAATATGGATGTTACCTATAATTTTGATAACTTTGAAATCGATGTGCCTAAAGCAACTGGTCCCGATGGAAGGAATTTGGGTAGTGCGAAGTGGAAGATAAATGGTAAATTCATTTTCTCGACTCAACTCTTAGACAAGACAAACAGTATGAAATAGATTTGAACTCTACTGCATCCGCTAACTCAAATTCAGATCCCGAAACTTCAGCAATGAATAATGTAGCTGAAAGTTTGAAGTGTATAAAGGGAAAAATTAGCATTCAAATAAAAAAAAGGCCGGCCTTATCGATTGTACTAAATGGCAATACGGTTCTTTTGGATATTGAAGATCCGTCAATATTGGGTTTAACAGAAAGTGATAACAGTGTAGGAGTATTTGACAGCCTTAAAACTGCCAAGAAATTGGGGGAGATATTGAATTCAAAAGGTTTAACTTTATCTGTACTAAGAAAGGGTAAGAAGGCTGTTAGCCTAGGTAGAGAGGCCACTCCTACAATAAGCTCTATTGTTACTGGGAGTGATGATATTCAAGTTGACAGCATAAAAGAAGTTACTAAGTTCGGTAAAGATATTAGAAAGCATCGGGAGAATTGAAAGAGAAAGTAAGTGCGATTTCATTTTATATAAGCTCTGATCTCTGACTAACGATTACTCGATTAAATACTAGAAAGTATCAAATAATCAAAGTTAGTCAACCTGAGAAATTATTTTTCTCAAATCTTGTTTATCGGATAGAACATCTTGCCAATAGTGATCATTTTTTCTAATGGTTTCAGGTGCCGATGAAATTGTGAAATCTGTTGGAAAGATAGAATCTAATTTCTTCCATTCTATAGGCATCGAAACGGTTGCATTAAGTGTGGGTCTCAACGAGTATACCGATGCAATGGTTTTGCCTCTTGCATTCTGATTGTAGTCAAAGAATATTTTTCCCTTTCTCTTCAAAGTGCTCCACTCTAATGTTACTTTTTTAGGAAATTTTGAAATCATCATTTTAGCTATGACTTCGGCGAAACCTTTCGTCTGTTCATAGGAATATATATTTGAAATAGGAACATAAACATGCAATCCTGATTTACCTGATGTTTTCACATATGCTCTTAACTTTAGCTCTCCCAATATGTGGTTGAGTTCATGAGCAATCTCCACAGCAGCTTTAAAGCCCGGAATGTTGTATTCTGGTTCTTGTCCTTTTTTTTCTTTACCAGAGTAAATATATGGATCAAGATCAAATACAATAAAATCTGGAAAATTCAAACCACATTTTTCTTCGTATAACAAAGTAGAATTATTACAGCTTTCAAAATCATTAATCCTACTATACCAAGGATGCATTTCGATGCAGCCCAGATTGGCAATCCATAAGATGGTCTCTACATTATTGCATATGACGTAATTGATACTATTGCCTCTACGTTCAGAATGGATTTTAGCGGTAGAGACAAAACTTGGTTTTTTTTGGCTCCAATCCTTCTGATAGAAGGACTTGGAGTAAATTCCATTAGGATATCTGCTCAAAGATAGCGGCCTATCCTTCAAATGGGGGAGTATGTAGCCACTTATTTTTTCATAATACTCTACTAGATCTCTCTTTAAAATTGGCTGATGATCTTTAGTTGCCTTCCAGTAAACCTTCGTTGGGTTTGTTACCTTGGTCTTGCCTGTATAAGAATGATTGATACTTTGTTTCCTATCATTAGTATTATTATTTCTACCTTCTATATCATTATCTAGTTTGAAACCATCCCTGGTTGCAGTATCCGCTTCAATAATGCATTCTTCAGGGTTCTTGTCTTCGCGCAATCGTAAAAACACCGGTGCTCTAAGAATGCCATCTTTAGTCCATTCGCCAAACTTGACCTCTGCTATTAATACAGGACTTAGCCACATAGTTTTTCTATTAAGATATGGGACTCTATCGACTGGTGCAGTATCGATTTCAAACTTTTTTAATATTGAATGAAGCGTACTAAGGACCTCATCATTAAAGCCTGTTCCTACATGCCCGGCGAACTTTAGTTTTTTCTCTTTGGGGCAATATACTGCAAGAACTAATGAACCAAAATAATTCGCTCTATTCCCTGTCCCTTTTGTATAGCCTATAATTACACAATCCTGTGTTTTTGTGTTTTTTATCTTCAGCCAGGCTTTAGATCTTACTCCTTCTTGGTAAAGACTGGTTTTGTGTTTGGCCACTATACCTTCTAATTTCAATTCGTTGCTCTTTCTCAGTATTTCTATTCCCTTTTCTTCGATATAATCAGATATTCTGATAACGTCATTAGTTTTCAAAGCTTTTTGTAGTAAAATTCTCCGGTCCAAATATACCAGGTCTTCAACATTTTTGTCTTCATTGTAAAGTATATCAAAAGCGTAATATGTTGATGGATGTTTTACTGAAAGTGCCATTATTTCATTAGTGTCCTGTACGTTCATTCGATGTTGATGGGCATTAAAATTCGGAAGTCCCTGCTCATTTAGTACAACGATTTCACCGTCAATTACTACTGAATTGCAATCTTTAAGAGAGATTCTTGCCGAATTTACTATTTCAGGATATCTTACCGTGATATCATTGCCATTCCTTGACTGGATTCTAACTTTTTCTTTTTCCTTGAATATAATCGCTCTAACACCATCCCATTTGATTTCAAAGACCCAATCTTTGTTGTTAAATGCCTTTTCAGTAGGCGATGCCAACATTGGTTTTATTTTTTGGAAATGCATTTTTAGATTGCTTCTGTTACTTGTTGCAGTACTTGAGCTTGGCCTAATCTTACCTTTTAAATATTTCTTAGACTTTTGAGATCTATGCCTAGTATCAATATCCAAATTAGATCTTCCAGTAAGGACAGACTGGGGCTGCATTAAAGTAATATCATTATCTAAAATATATTGGTCCTTAGTCTTAATTAGTAACCATTGATTGTCTTTTTTCGTCCTAATTAATGAGAAAATGCCTTTCAATTTGTTGCCGTAAAGTTCAACGGTTATTTTTCCTGTATTTACCTGGTCTGAAAGTGAGCTATCACTACTATAACTGCCAGTATCCCAAACTATTACAGTACCTGCTCCATAATTTCCTTCAGGTATACTCCCTTCAAAATGCAGATAGTCAAAAGGGTGATCTTCCACCATGATAGCTAACCGTTTGACTTCAGGATTCATAGAAGGGCCTTTAGGTATGGCCCATGATTTAAGAGCCCCATTTTCAGATTCCAATCTAAAGTCATAATGCAATCGTCTCGCTTCATGTCTTTGCACTACAAAATTTCTTAACTTTTTACCGGTATTGTTATGTATTATCTGACCTTTGGGTTCAGTTGTCTTTGCAAAATCCCTTTTTTTATTATAAGGAATGAGTGAGGAATCAATAATCTCTTTTCTCATCTTTTTATTATGGCTTACCAAACTCTTTCTTAGGCCTCATTCATGATTGGACGGCAAACTAGAAATAGATCAAAAAATGGCATTAGCTTTTCATAATTGAATCAGCTAATGGCCTGCTAAGAGGATAAAATTGACATTTACCTGATTACAAACCCTTTGAACATACAAAGGATTGGAGTGATTCTAAATGTCGAGATCCGTTAATAGGGGATCAACATGCGAACCGGATGCGATTGGGCTATTCACTAGTCACCTTCCAAGTTGGATGAATTTCATGCCATCCCTTTGGTTTGTCAGTTACCCATGCGCCCCAAATATGTACTTTATCACCTGATTTAGGTAAATCCACATTTTCTATATTCTGATCTTTAGGAACAACTTCAACCACAAGCAAACCGTCTGTTTTTTCATCGTTCTTGTCGTTTATAAGAAATTTATATTTATCATCTAGCTTTACCAGAAATTTGTAGTCTCCATCATCCATTTTTTTAGTGTGCATAACATCTCCAACTGCATCTTGACAATCCGCTAATACTTTCAGATCTTCTTCATTAGATGCTCCATTTAATACATCACCGTCCCTGCAATTCTCGTCCTTCAATGTTTTATGTTGTTCCATGCTTTTGATATCATTATCATCTACTTTCTTCTGTTCGTCAGCAGGTATTGGCTTTTCTTCCTCTTCTTCTGAGATCGCTTTTTCCATTTTTTCCACTAATTTTTCAAATCTATCTTTCAATATTGTT
>DAIRDV010000059.1:0-6067 GCA_036795955.1 Nitrososphaeraceae archaeon
GAACTGTTGGGACATTTAGGGAGGCGTTGGTTTCAGTCTGGGATTTTGGTGTTTTGGAAATTTCACCTTCAGAATATTTGTTCTTAAAATAATTCTCGTCTCTGAAGCAATGGACAATTTCATAATCTCCTAGGTTATTACCTACTTTATGTGCAAATTGGAGGCACTCTTTTGACTCTTTATCTTCCTTCTTAAAAATGTCCGAGTCTTGGAATTTTTCCCAATTAATATTATCGTCGTTTTTTTCACCACTCTTTATTGCGGCAACCAGGTCTTTCATGTTATCAAAGTCTCTCCAGATAGCCTGCTTTCCAAATGTGCTGTTATTATTAACAAGAACAATAGTTCCAATCAAAATAATTGTTGCTAGAATTAGAGATACCTTCAATGACGGACTATTGTTCAATAATTAAAGTCTGTTACGATAATAAATAAAGATTTTCCCTTACCTATAGGTATTATGATTGAGTTCATAGAAATCACTAGAGCTCAAAATAGTCTTACAATCCATGATTTGAATATTTCAAAATTTCTGCCATAAAGTCTCCTTTTGTGGACATGGACTCTGGCTATGGCGTGATGTTCCGTTGATTTTTTTTCTAATTTAACTAAAAGTAAGTTGACAATTCGATAGAAAACACATCGTTAATTAGGAGGCTAACATTCAGTTTTGATATGAGTAGGAAAAAGACTTTCTATGTTCTCATGATAAGTGGTATAGCATTTATTATAATTGGTGCTGCCTCATTGATCGATTCAAATATTCCCAGAAAGGTGGAATTGGACAAGACATTGAATCCTAACGTAAATAACATAGATGTTGTGACACCCATAATGAATAAAGGGAGCGTAGGTAAGATAATAGTTGACGGATCCAAATTTGATTTCAAGATCGAAAGCCCCGACAGTACAATTATCGTTTCCGTTACTAATCGTTCACACTATGAATACAACCTCATTGCTAACGGTGAAGGCCAATTTAGGATTGAAACAAAAAATATAGGAAATTCCACGCTTCAAATTGACGGAGATGTAGAGACTAAGGCATCTCAGCTGGCATTCGGTGCTCAAATGATGTTACTGATAACTGGCATCGTAGTTCTGGGAATTGGAATGAAATCAAGATACGTCTAGTATCTAAAAATTAATTAATCTATTGTTCCCTTTTTATAAGAACCTAATATTTTTAAAAAAGTGCATTTCTTTTGAACATTATCTAATGTACTTTTAACCAATTCCTCTTCAACATGACCTTCGAAGTCCACATAAAAATTGTATTCCCAAGGTTTTTCTTTAGTTGGCCTTGACTCTATTTTGGTGAGATTGATTTTACTATTATTGAATTCTTTAATGACTGAAAATAATGAACCAGGTGTGTGTTTTAATCCAAAAATCATTGAAGTCCTATCTTTCATAGAAGGACTTGTATTTTCATCAGAGAGTACGAGAAATCTAGTGTAATTGTTTATTCTGTCCTCGATATTTTCATCGAGGATTTTCATTTGATAAAAATTTGCGGCACTCTTACTCGCAATGGCGGCCGCATCGAGTAATTGACTTTCCTTTATTAACCTGACAGAGCCCGCTGTATCATAGGTTGGCAGTGAATCATAATTTCTTTTTTTGAGATATTCTCTACACTGGGCTAAAGCTTGCGGATGGGAGAAGACCCTTGTTATTGTAGTATTATTTGGTAATGCAATTAGACAATGGTTGACTTTTAGAAATATTTCTGCTGTAATTTTTTTTTCAGTGCTTAGCAAAAGATCATAAATTTCGTTTACAGAACCTTCGATTGAATTTTCAATTGGAACTACCGCATAATCAATACTATTATTGTGTAACGCATCGAACACGTCTTGGAATAGCTTCATAGGCATGAGTTCTGAATTAGGGAAAAATTTTAGGGCCGCAATCTCACTGTATGCTCCGTGCTCCCCTTGAAAAGCAACTATTTGTCCGCTCAAATTATTTACATAATTAACAAGTAATTAATTCATATATTTTTATGCACTATTACAGGGAAAACTCATTACCTAATCAACATGGAGCATGTGAGAAATTGCATCCATGACAAAGTATTTAATGCTTGGCCAGTGAATTTATCTTAAATGCAGCTTGATCAACAATACATTGATCCGTTAGACAAGCAACTTTTGAACGATATTCAATGGACTTTTCCCCTCTCTCAAAGACCATATTTGGAAATTGCGACAAAGCACGGTCTTACTGAAAATGATGTGATGAATAGGATATCTTTAATGAAACAAAGTGGACTGATAAGACAGATTAATGCTATTTTTGATACGAGGAGGCTAGGTTATAAGAGCGCGCTAGTTGCATTTGCAGTTAAAAAAGACAATCTGGACCAAGTCGCAAAGGAAGTCAATAAGCATCCTGGCGTCAGCCACAATTATGAAAGGGATCATGAATTTAATATGTGGTTTACGTTGGCCGTTCCTCCAGAAGGAGATCTAAAAAAAGATCTTGAGCAAATGTCATCCTTTGAAGGCGTAATCAAATTCCGTCTTTTGCCAACTCTGAAATTATATAAAATAGGAGTCAAACTGGATATGGTAAATAATGACCCCAGTAAGTTAACACCAGATGATAACGTAAAAAACCTCGATCAAAAAAAGTTTGAACTTACCGCAAGGGATAAGGATTTCATAAGGGAATTGCAAAAAGATTTGCAAGTGATTCAAAAACCCTTCGATGACGCTGCAAACAATCTTGGCATCACAACTGATAAATTATTTGACAAAGCCAGGGAATACGAATCAATAGGTGTAATGAGACGATTTGCTGCAATTCTACGTCATAGAGATGCGGGATTTACTGCTAACGGCATGATAGTTTGGAAAGTTCCAGACAATAAAATTGATGAAGTTGGTTACAAGTTAGCATCATTCCCACAAGTTAGCCATTGTTATAGAAGACCGGTATATCCAGATTGGCAATTCAATTTGTTTAGCATGATTCACGCAAGGACAATCGACGGTGCCAAAAAAATTGCCACGGAACTATCTCAGATTGTAGGAATAGACGAATACAGGATTCTGTTCAGTACTAAAGAATTCAAAAAAGAGAGAGTCAAATACTTCGTAGACTGAGGTTTTATTATTTTTTCATATTTTGATGCTTGGGGAATTTGCATAGTAGGTTTAAATGGTTTATTTCTCACCGACCGTTTATTGATTCTGGCTAATTGTTACCCCCTAAAGGACATTGAATCATATGGCATTCATACTGTGATTCTATCAACAAGCGGTGAACACAGGATATATCAATTTTGCCGATGAATATGAAATATCATCTAGGTAAAGATAGAAATTTATAATTTGTAAGATTTAATTTCCGATTAAGCGAAGTTAGCCCAGACTGGTTAAGGTACGAGCTTCCCAAGCTCGGGATCGCGGGTTCAAATCCCGCACTTCGCAGATGTTTTTGTATGTCTTTTTCATCTGGAATCCCAATGCCAATCCTGAAGTTTGTGAAATAAAATTGCGTTTTAACCCAATACCAAGTTGTCAGTTAATTAAGAATAACATAATTCAATTGTTTGATTCATTACAGAAATTTACACCTGCGTTTGAGTATTACATAAAAAAAAAGTATTTTAGCATATACTTAAAAACCTGTATTTGCCATTCTCTTATTATAATTTGAAGCAAGTTATTACATTTCACTCGTATAAGGGCGGCACTGGCAAAACAACTTTGGCAGCTAACTTAGCCGCATTATTAGCTAAAAATGGAAGCAATGTGTGTATAGTTGATATCGATGTATATGCACCAAGCTTACATGCTTATTTTGGCGATGTGATCCAAAATAAAATTAAGAATACCTTAAATGATTACATAGTGGGCGCCTGCGGAGTAGACGATTTGCTAGTCAAAGTAACACCCATACAACAATTCTCAGATAAAGGTTCTTTGAAAGGAAAAATAATTGGTTGCTTTTCTAGCCCCAAAAGAGAAGACATTCTCAAAATTGAAGGAGTTAAGGAAGATAGAAACAGAATGAATATGCTCAAAAGATTCATCAACTTTAGAGAAGAGTTAATCGAGAAAAACGATATTGACTATGTTATAATGGATTCAAGTCCAGGAATAAGATTTTGGGCTATTAATGCATTGGCATTATCGGATATTGTATTTTTGACATTAAAGATGGGAGACATGGACATCGGAGGAACAAAAATGATTGCAAATGAAATCTTGGCACAATTCCAGGAACAGGGAAACACAAAATATTATCTACTTCTTAACAGGATAGCCGGTTACTGCATTCCTCATTTACAAACAAGTGAATCTCACGAAAATCATTCTGATGGAAATTATACCACCACCCTAACTCCCGTAGCAGACGATTTTGTAAAGAAACTGAGTTCTGAGACGGGAATAGATGTGATGACATCAATCCCATGTTATTGTGATATCCAGTTTGCCCAAAAGGAGTTCTTGACAGTTCTTGGATATCCCGATCATCCTTTTTCACAACAAATTAACCAGTTAAAATCCATGATAGAATTGTGAAATAATAGACCTTTCATCGTTTTCATTTATACAAAAAACAGGTATATAGACCCAATATGATATTATATCTCAAATGACCATTCCAGGACTCGCCGAACTTACAGACGGGGAGGAGAACATTTCGCCTACTTTGTTTCTCTTGTCTGGCCCTCCTGGAATAGGAAAGAGAGATTATTGCAGAGAGTTTCTTGAAGAGGGCTTAAGTACTAGAAAAAAGTGCATCTTTCTTTCGTCTAAGGTCACTGATAAAGAAAAGTTCGAATTACTTAATATTGATGGAAAAAAATTCAATTCACTATTTGTAAACCCAGTTCTCCTGTATGATACTCCAAATCAAAAGTCATTAGATGAAGCACTAGATAGAATATCTTCTTTTCTTTCAGATATACACATTCATGTTCTCAATGATCAAAATGACATACACAATTCGGACGAGAACGACGTAGTTTACTTTGTAATGGATTCGCTAAATCATTTTTGTGATATTTTTGAAGTAGATTCAGTAAGGAGGTTTTTGGCGAAATTAGTCCTTCAATTAAAGAAAAAAAAGACAATAGGAATTTTCACTATCGATTCACCCCTATCTTCAGAATATCAACCCATAGTCTCATTTTGTGATGGAATAATGGAGATGAAATTTGAAGAGTCCAATGACTCATTGATTAGAAAAATACGATTACTTTCAATGGCAGGACATGCATTTACTAAACCTACTTGGATACAATTTAGCATCGACAAAAATGGAAGATTCACTTTTGCTGATAATTTACTTAAATGTACTTTGGACGGAAGAGTAATTCAACATCCTCCGGTGTATTATCTTGATTTGCCATTTCATACGGAGGGGTGCGCAAGAACATATAGAAAATTTATGTCCGTATTCAAGGACCTTGATCCAAAATACGAGGTATTGAATTATAATTTTTGCTTCATTGATATTGTAGGACTTTCTAATCCAGAGTTGGCAGTTCACAGACAGAAGGAAAAGATAGTCAGGCTCAATGAATTCATAAGCTCCTGTAACTCGTTTAGGAAAATATCAGATGAGCTGAAAATAATCCTTCCTGCAGGTGATGGCATGGCTATAGGATATGAAAACAATCCAGAATTGCCTTACAAGCTCAGTGTTGAGTTGCATGGATATCTTCGCAAATATAACAAACGAATAGTAGATGAAAACAGAATAAAAGTAAGAATCGGTTTGAGCTCTGGACCAGTATTCACAGTATATGATATATCAAACAGACTTAACGTTTGGGGTCCAGGCATAATTATGGCAAGGAGAGTCATGGATTTGGGCGATAGTTGGCATATTCTGATTACTGAAAACTTTGCCATGCAGTTAAGACCACTTTATGAAGAGTACAGAAACAACATCAGACTTATCGGACCCTATGAGATAAAACACGGAGAGAAAATAAATGTCTACTCTGCGTATTCCGACGACTACGGCAACCCCGAATTGCCAGAAAAATTCAAGCAAATCTACACGAGCCCGTAACATGCATAACTTTGGTTATCAAGATATT
>DAIRDV010000060.1:0-6054 GCA_036795955.1 Nitrososphaeraceae archaeon
CAATGATCTGAAGGACTTGCCTCTAACCGAACGAAGAAAAATATTAAAAGACAAAGATTTCTGCAACGACTGTTGGACAGAAGTTATGAACATAGAATAACACTTACAATCTCCTGTTATCTTTGTTTTTGATAAAGTAACGTCTTAGGAATTCCAACTCTTCTTTTTTGCTTCATATTCGTCTCTACTATATCTGACAGTTGCTGGATGGCCCATTACAACTACATCTGGTGGTACATCTTTAGTTACTACTGCACCCATGGCGACGACGCTGTTCCTACCCACAGTTACTCCAGCCTTAAATACAGCTCTTCCCCCGATTATTACTCCATCTTCAACCACGACGCCTATCATTTTTGGACTCATTGGATACGGATCATTCGTAAAAGCCGCGCAGGGTCCAATGAATACGTTTTTTCCGATTTTGGTTAAGGGAGGAATATAGACAGATCCTTCAATTCTGGTATTTTCTCCTATTTTTACATTGTAATCTATATGCACAAGTGAACCAATAGAAACATTGTCACCAATCTCGGTATTGTTACCAACATAGCTAAAATGCCATATCTTTACATTGTTTCCAATCTTGGCAGATTCAGAAATAAAGTTTATCAAACTTTGATTATGCTTTTCCATATTTTGTCTTCTCTTATAGAGAATATTATACTATATCTATATTCAAATTCAATTTAGGGTTTCTTGGCAATTGTAATTACTATAAATGCCATGGTTTTGCGTTTTTTGTAATCTTGCCTGGGATCTTTTGTTCCCATTTTTGTAAAAATTGAATATCTTTTTCTTTGTCACGCAGATCATCAGGTAGCATAACAGGAATTTCCTCAATAATCGGATAAAATCTAGAACATTCTGAACAAAAAAGCACCCCTTCTTTTATGACCAATTCTTTGACCGTCGTATCTTCAAAGGCATCAATTTGAGTCAATTCCAGTGGATAGTGTTTATCTATAGGACATGCCAGGATGTCTAGCATTGATAGTCTCATGTCCAATATATTGACTGGAACATCTTATTATGTTATTTTAATTCCAGGTAAATTGGAGAACCAGTTTCGCTTGAGAGAAGTGCCGCCTCAGCTACTTTTGTAACATTTGTTGCTTCTACAGAAGTGACTACGGGCTTTTTTCTCCTGCCTTCTATAGTATCAATAAAACTTTGCAATTCTGCCACAAGAGGCTCTTGAAACTGTTGTCTTCTCGGAATTATAGTCGCCTCGCCCTGATCAATTCTTATCTCTTGGGTAATAAAATCACCATTAACTGTACCCTCAGTACATACTGCAGAAAAAGTTCTAACCTTTTTCGGTGTAACCCAATTTGATGCAATTATTGCCACCTTTTGATCCTCAAATCCCAACATTATCGTTGCAAAATCCTCAAATAAATGAAATTTTTTGCCCGCTCTAGCAAAGACCATTTTTGGACCTTTACCGAAAAGGAACATCGCTGTATCAATATCATGAACAGAAGTATCATAGATGACACCTACATCTTTGATATGTAGCGGCATTCTGTTTTCCCTGTGGAATTCCATCATCAAAAGGTCACCGTAAGTTTGTTCCTGGATTATATTTTTCAAATCCTGGACAGCAGGATTAAATCTCTCGACATATCCGCATGTTAAAATCAGGTTGGCCTTTTCCGACATGCTTGTCATCTCTTCACATTCTTTGGATGAAAATGAAAGAGGCTTTTCCACAAATACATGACAGCCATTTTGAATTACTTCCTTTACTGCTGCTAAATGAGATTTAGTAGGAGTGCAAACTAAACAAGCATCCAAACCTCTTTCATTAGAAAATAGATCCTTTAATGAGGAATAAAAGTTGGTATCATATTTTTTTCCGATTTCTCGCGCACGTTCTTCAGATAGATCACAAACTGCCTGGAGTACGCCCATGTTGTGAAGGACCCTGACATGATTCTTGCCCCAACCACCTACTCCAATTGCACCAATTTTTAGTCCGCCGCTGTTATTTCTTACCAAATGGGCGTTAGCCATCCCATAAATTTTTCAACTTTTCCAACAACAATACTTTCATAATTTTCTCGTATACTTTTTGTTAAAGCGCCTTCCGTTCCATTTCCAACTACATTTCCATCGATTTTTGTAATTGCTATTATTTCAGCTGCAGTTCCTGTTAGAAATATCTCATCAGCCAGATATAGTTCAGTCCTTGAGATTGGACGTTCAACAACTTCATATCCTAATTCTTTTGCAATCGTAATGGCAGTATTTCTCGTTATGCCTTCTAGTATCGAATCTGATAATTGAGGTGTATGAAGCTTGCCATTTCTAACAATAAAGATATTTTCCCCAGACGCTTCGCTAACACACCCATTGGTGTCGAGAAGTATGGACTCATCATATCCATTTCTTCTGCATTCTTGGGTAGCCAATATAGAATTAAGATAATTGCCTGAAGCCTTTGCCATCGGAGGAACGGATTCATCACTAATTCTTCTCCAAGAAGAAATGCAGGCAGAAATGCCATCGCCTTTGAAGTATTTTGCGAATGGAAATATTATGATCGTTGTGTGGGTTGGAGAATTCTTGGTTACGTTTAAATCTATTCCATGGAGACCAACAAATGTTAACGGTCTAATATAACATGATTCCTTTATTGAATTTTTTCTAATTAATTCGACCGTGGCATCACAAAGTTCGTCCACTGAAAATTTTGTTGTAAAGGAATACACATTAGCTGATTTATGGAGCCTTTCCATATGTTCTTTTAATCTGAATATATACACATTGTCTCCAGATGAATATGCACGTATTCCCTCAAAGACCGCGGTTCCATAATGTAGAGCGTGTACAAAGATAGGAATCTTGGCATCTTCCCATTTCAGATGTTGTCCATCGAACCAGACAAAATCTACAGCCTTATCCTTCATAGTGGGAAATCAATAATTGGATAATAAAAGTATTCAAATTCATATCTTCTAAATTCGGAACTTTGGAACTAATTAAGAATACCTTCCGTCGGGAACTTCATACCGAATATCTTTATGGTTTTGTCAGATGATTGAGAGAATTTTTCAACTATGCTCCAGTTATCCATAATAATATTTGCAACAGATTTTGGAACCATTGCCTTCCATGATTCCCTTTCATTTCCATCGTATTGCTCTGTATCTTCTTGATGATTCTTTTGGGCCGATTTGTCAAAGTTATTGTGAGAATTGTTGTTAACTCCTTTCTTTCCGAGTTTTTCTGTCGCTTCTTGATAAAGTAACTCCTTTACATTAGATGAAGATATCCCAAGTCTCTTTGCTTTAATTGGATGAAGATTATACAATCGAAGAGCGATTCTTTCAGCTTTATCCCCGGTATACGAAATAAACCTCTTTTCTACGACGTCACGCAGAATTCCAGTTCGCAACACCCATGAGTATGGGGACGCAATTGGTGGAAGGTATTTGATATATGGCGATACAAATTTGTAATTTGGTATAATCTTTATATTATTATGACCATTGAACAAGCTTAGTAGCATCTTTTTTCTTATTTCATATGAAAACGGAAAAGTTCTCGTATTTACCTCCCTATCTTTCCTAATAAAAATAACTGGGAAAATATACACATGATATTCTTTAGCTAATTGAGAAATTATTTTTTCATGTGAATTTGTGATTGGATTTAAATGTGCTAGATATAGCGCTGCAGTATTTTCCAATTATCAAGCTTTATAGAAAATTATAACAAAAAGTAAGGAGGAAGCCCCTATGCCTTCTTTACTTCGATTTCAATCGTAGAGACATTCCTTGTTCTGCCATCTTCTGCTTGGAGAGTTTCTGAACCAATTCTTACATCGCCTATTGCATATCCTGCATTTTCCATTCTCTTTAGAATTATTTGTGAGACATCGACTGCTCTTCCGATACTAAGACCTCTCGCCTTTATGGTTACTGAT
Organism: Nitrososphaeraceae archaeon; assembly: GCA_036795955.1. Classification (GTDB taxonomy): domain Archaea; phylum Thermoproteota; class Nitrososphaeria; order Nitrososphaerales; family Nitrososphaeraceae; genus TA-21. The sequence goes on from DAIRDV010000060.1 coordinate 3,935, forward strand.
GGTTGATTCGCTAATTGGATAAGCGTAGAGGTTACATACGCCATCAGAGGTTTCTTGCCTATGTATATAGAATCGCGTGGTCCGTCTCTTTGTGTTTGTGCATTCTGTTGTACTTCAGACATGAAAACTATTAGTCAATAGGATAATTTAAATCTAAAACATGTTTTATGATTTCAAAATTTCAAGGTCTTTAAGAGTGAGCAAAATTATCATTCAGTTTCAGAAAAATTCAATACTCAAATTCAGCAAAAAATTATGACAAAAAGCCTTTCATGGTTATATATCTGAATTTCCATTTGTACTATTGAGATATGAAGAAAAACGAAAATGAAACTAATTCTGAGGACAATCCAACTGAATCAAATGCAGATAAAAATTCTAACGTTCAAGCCGCCGATTCCAACTCTCAGAATTCGGCAGCTGATAAATATAATCAATCGCTAACTCGAAAAACATCTAGAAGGCCAAATTCAAACGTCAAAATTGAAGATTATGACCTGATAGTAAGCAGCCTAAAGGAGGCTACCACATCCTTTAAAGATGTCATTTTTTCAATTAGTAAAAAAGCCCAGGTAATTAGAGATAAGGCTGAAGAAACGTTTACAGTGGGCGCCAGGAGAGACGCAAGAGATATCCAGGCCCTCGGAATTTACGTGGAAAGTGTCACAAAGGGTTTTGAGGATACTATGATGGAAATCAAAAAAAGAGATTATGCTGACGAGGAGAAGCTTTTGAAAGGTTATAAGAAGCTATTAGATGAACAAATTAACCTCATTAACGCTAGGATAGAACTGGTAAAGAGACTTAAATCTAGATGATAGAAAAATAATAGAATAATACAATTAAAATTCTATTTTATCAATATTTTACTGAAATCTAGAAACATATTATTCAATTGCATTTGCACAATCATTTGAATTTATAATGTATTCTCTATCTTGAATCCTACTTGAGAATATTTAAGAGCATCCAGATAATCAATTAGAAATCATGGTCCTATTCGATGAGACAAATCACACCAAAATATCAATTGCATTATCAGTTGTCGCTATTTTTTCAATTTTTCTGATTATAAATTACCTAGAACACAATCTTGCTTTTGGTTCATTTCATGAGAATCCAATAGTTACTATTGGTTTGGATTCAGAATTTCTGACATATGATGATCTTATAACCGGATTTAGTATAAAATATCCTCAGGATTGGGAAAGAGCCCAACATTTAGACAAGTCAGTCACATTTCTTGCTCCTACAGAAAGTAATTCAGATACAAATCCTGCGGGCCTTGGAATCATGGTTATAGACATTGAATCTAACAAGACTCTTGCTTCAATTACGCAAAACCAACTAAATACATTGAAGAATCTATATCCGGACATTCAAATTCTGGAATCTATGGAAACCATATTCCTGGGACATCCTTCGCATATGATTATTTTTACAGCTACAGATAATACGCAAACTTTGAGAAAGGCTATGCAAGTATGGTTTAAGGAAGATAATAAAGCATTTTTAATGACCTACAAATCAGATAATCAAATGTACTCAAAATACCTACCCACAATTGATGAAATGCTAAATTCATTTTACACGTACAAAAAATAATTTATTTTATTCTTCGGGAAGCTTTGAGATACTCAACAAGTCTTCAATATTTTCTTCACTAACACCTTTTCTGGCTAACTCTCTTCTCAGTTTCTTCTTATCCTTTATCTTTTGAGGAACATTTCTTGTATACTGCGTAATATAATCAATGAATTGTGAATCATCTATTATTGCGTTGTTAAACTCAGTACTGGAATTTACGGTTAAGGACTCATAGTGAGGATTTATAATGATTGAGTTTGTCAGCTCAGTGTGCTTCAGATCAGCACCGCCGAGATCAACCCCTACTAATCGGGCACCACCAAGATTAGCCCCTACTAATCGGGCACCACCAAGATTAGCCCCCATTAACTTGGCACCCACAAGATGAGCGTCTCTGAGGTTTGCCCCCCATAATCGAGTGCTTATTAGGTTAGCTCCCCAAAGACGAGCTCCCACCAAATCAGCACCACCAAGATTAGTTCCTACCAGTCTGGCTCCGCTCAAATTTGCCCCCATCAGATCAGCTCCGCTCA
>DAIRDV010000061.1:0-5980 GCA_036795955.1 Nitrososphaeraceae archaeon
CAAAACGAAAAAAAAATACAGGAAAAAGAGACAAGAGATAGAGAAAAAAGAAAAGCTAAGTTTACCGCTCGTCAGAAGAACATATCTAAAAAAGTGAAACGTCCCAGATCACGAAATAAAATTTAGATGAATTATGAACAAAGTAACAAATTCCATCATGATTTCCCCCTTACGGACACCCGATTCTTAAATATGGTTTTATGAATGTCTGAAAAGATTTCTTTCGATGAAGCATTTGCTCAAGCGTCGAGCGAAGCTATTAAGATTTTAGGAGACGTGGTATCAAAAATTGTAACTGATTATCTTGAGACCAGATATTCAATTAACATAGCCAAAACGGGGAATAATCCAGCAGCGTTAGATGAGGCACTTGAGCATGCGATAGATGGCGGCAGAACCATAGTTGAAAGAAGATTAATGAATCTTTTATATGAAAAATTGGGCATTGATTCATTTTCAAAAGTAAATAATAATTTATTTTCGTTTGAACAGAGGGTGGATGAAGTCAGGCATAGATACTATAGATAAGTAACTATTAATATTTTTTTATATTCAAAATAATGCTGTAATATTTAACGGGCTATTGAATATATAATTAGATTCAGTAATTTTTCGAAAATAAAATCAGTTAATTTTTTGCAGTTCTATAGGGAAGCATGAATGAGAAGGTAGCACCACGGCCATTTTTATTGTTCTTACCAGATATAGAACCGCCATGTGCACTAATTATTTTCTTTGATATAAACAAGCCCAATCCAATTCCAGTATCCGACATTGTAGTAAATTTTTCAAAGAGTTTAGGTTGGATTTGAGCATCTATGCCCTTTCCATTGTCTTTTACGCTGATTCTCACAAAATTTTTAACATCCCGTTTAATTAAAACATTTATAGTGCCAGAATTGGTAAACTTTATTGCGTTATCTAATAAATTGAATAACACTTGAGTTATTCTTTGTTTATCTGCATTAATGATAATGGGATGTGATGGATGCGTCAGTTTAATGATTGGTTTTACCTTAACTTTGTCATTCTTTTTTATCGCAAGATATGTCTTTCTTTTCATATCATTGACGGCCTCACGAGTTATATCAATTAGATTATAGTCATCTTTTGCTAATTTTAGTATACCAATCTCTATTCTGGTTACATCTAATAAATCAGAGATAAGTGTATAAAGACGATCTGCATTTCTAGCCAGTCTTGCAAGATAGTCTTCACTATTTTCAGGATACATTGATAACATTTCACAATAGCCGATAATGGATTGAGTTGGAGTCCTCAATTCGTGAGCTGCAATATTAATGAATTCAGCTTGTATCTTGTTACGGTATCTTAGTTCTTCATTCGTTGCTCTAAGCTTTACATTAAGTTCACTAAGCGCTTCAAACGATTCACGTAAATCTGAATAAAGAAGAGCTAGCTCTGAATTTTTTCTTTGTAGCTCTAGATTCTGTAACCTTATTAGTTCACTTAAATTGGTTTTGGGTGTAATATTTTATCACCAATCATAACCCTCTATCTGAATAGTATCAGACAAATTCAATTAATTCAATAATGCGAACCGTAATATTAATTGAACTTATCCTAATTGGATTTCCACGAAATTTGATGCAAGATATTCAAAATCTTGAAATAAATTCAAGTCAAAATAGAATGGCAAGGGATATCTGTATTGAAAATGAAATTATCAAATCTTATGTTTGTGAATTCTGTAACAATTTCCTTGCTTTGCGGAATATAAGCATTCTCTTATAGATTACTGATTGAGCCGAATCGAGATTTTTCTCAAAATCTACTATTATCTTTTGATCATCCTCATCCTCCTCTCTATAATGAATTATTGTGTAGATATGTTCCTTTTTCCAGATTGCACCAACTATTGCGAGGGGAATGAAAATTATGCCAAGAATGAATACTCTCAACGCCGAGATTCTCTTTTCACGTATATTATCTATGTTTTTCATAAATCTAAATGGGATAACAAGTGCCGGATTGTCGACCTCTATTCTATCTTGGTAAAAGTGCATTCTAGTGGCAGTAGGACTTGGATATGCCTTGTGTCCTCCTTTATATTTAATATAATAAGAATCTGGATTGTCTGGAGAATGTGGTTTATGTCTTTCACCGTTCCTGTTTGTATGACATCTCGGGTCATTGCAATACGAATATGTATATCGTTCCATAGTATCATATTGTTTTTCAATAGTCGTTTCTTTTGAATCTACATTTTCGATGTGTGATTCATGTCTTTCTCCATACCTATTTCTCTTGCATCTTGGATCATTACAATAATTTTGCCCAACAAAGACGGCTCCATTTTCATTTGTAAAATGTATCTTATGTCTTTCTCCATTCCTGTTCCTCTGGCAACGCGGGTCATCACAATATGGCTCACCCATCTTAAATTTGTCAACAATCGGATGCTTTTTAGTATTTCTGGAAATTACCTCGCTAGATGTGCTCAATTTTAAATTTTGAAACAAAATTTAAGCGAATAAACAACATAGGAGATGTGAATACAAATACATGACACATAAGATTGGAACACATGGAATTGGACATGTTGATGTCAATACTTGGATTGACATTTTGAACAAGTAAAAGCCCTTCCCATAATCCTTTCTATAATACAAGACAATTTTCTATGAAAATAGATGTTTGATTGTAGTTTCTATAATTACTAATCGCATTTTAATAAGCTGCTTGTATTATTGATAATAACTGTACAACAGGAATTCCTATATAGTTGAATTGAAAAGAAATGCCTAATGAGTGGAACAGAACTTGATAAATTTGGAATTGTAAAGAAATTTCCCGATTTGGAAGGTGGCGTTACTATTGTACAAGATGGTCCTGAATGGGATGAGACTTTTACGGAACATGGATACAATAGTGTTCCAGGTGTTAAGATTAAGAGAAAAACTTTTAAATTCAATAAAAAATTAAAGCCTAACCAAGAGGTAACGATTTATGTATCTTTACCAAGACTCAATTCAGAATATTTTGATGGTATAGATGGAATAGGTAAATGCCAAAGCGGCTCTGGACATAGTATCAAATTGCGAGGCGGACCTCATCCGGCAGTGAACAAAAATACTCCAAAAAAAGTTTTAAAAAATAGTGCCAAGTGTTATATCTTTCACTATGAGTATGAGGGCGGTAAATGCAACAATTTCCAGAAAGAATACCCTCATCCTAAATATGCCAAGAGCACAATAGATGAGGAAAATGAATTTCCAAATTGGATTGGGAAAGTTATGGGATTTAAAGCGGCGTTGCTTAATACCGCTGATGGAAAAGGAGTTGAATTTTGGGCCTGGTTCGATCCGTTAGCTAGAATTGAAAATGGCAAACTTAAGACTGACAATAACTGGTTGTTAAGATACCATGGTATTGACAAGGGTCAATTTGGAAGTAAGAAGCTTGCTGATACTAAGTCTCCTTTCTTGGAAACCCATGGTAGCCTTACAGAATTTAGAATGGATAATGCAGATATAGATACTAAAGCATTTTGCGCCAGTCTTAGAGAGATTAAGAGACCTTAGGTTTCATGAAGTAAATTACAATCTAAGCAGGATCTCTTTATTTAGTATCCCATTTGAAGATATGGTGTAAGCCATCTAATCTATAGCATGGTAATTAAATAGTATTAATTGTTATTTCAGGATATTTATCAAAAACAAATCTGACAAAGAAAATAAAGAAATGTATTCTGAGATTATTTATTTATCTTAGGATATTGTATTCCTTCATCATCTACGCAGTACTTTGTATTCTCATTTTCGAAGTAACACTGACCATATTTGTATAGCCTCCCAGTATCCTTATCATAGAACACTGGTTTTACCTTTGTGAACAACATGATTGCGTGGGTTTCGTTCACTGGTGAAATTTTATCCTTCGCACAGTATCCTGTGTCATCCTTAAAAACATACACACATCCAATCACCGTCGAGTTTTCTGTAGCATTTTCAAGTCCCAATTTATAATTTCCTGCATCAATGATTGTAGGGTCTGAAGAAATGCCTAATGATTCTTTTTTGCTTGCACTGCCGTCAAACTTTTTACAATTAGAAGCCCCAGTATCAGGAATATCGACGCAAACTTGGACCTTTCCAGTATCGGGCTTAACATCAGCCAACCACACCTGAATACTCAACTCTTGTTGCCCATTAGCTCCTTGTTGAAATAGTAGGAAATGTGTCGCTACCACAATAACCGTGGTTAGAATTACAGCATGTCCTAGCATCTTACTGATATAATATGTAGAGCATCAAATCAATTTTTCGTTTGGCAAACATTAAATGGATTTGCCAGATTTGATTTCTTGCCAGGCAGATATTTGTCTTATTATTCGTATAAAAAGTAAAGTGGAAATTATTGCAGGGATTATAGATAGTAAGTCTAGCAACCCCTCATAATTTGGTATTGATTGCTCTGTATAAGTATCATTTAGTGAGAGTTGTTCACTTTCAGGAGTGTTTAGGAATTGACCTGGTAATCCAATAAAAATACTCAATAAAAATAGCACCCACCACAATAATATGAGGTTTGATCTATGCGAGTTTTTCCATTCGATACCATTTGAAAGCATTATTTGAGGATTGCTTGCTTTCCATATTTGTTGAGCAATACTATGTGGTTTCCATAAATCTAGTATGGGAATAAACCACCATATCACGGCCATTGCAGGTGAAGATACCTCTTTGGCACCAAATGCGTGTATGTTTTTATTCGCTCTATAGAACCAATATAGGGTTATGATAAGAGCAACAATTTCGATTACCAAGATTAAAGTCGCAATAACTAGAAAAACAAGATCTGTACTTTGAAATTCTGTACCTCTGGTTTGATAATCAAGTGCAAAAAAAGCTCCGGTGTTTACTAGGCCAATTACTATAGTTGCAATGCTGAGGATTACCAACCATTTTGTTATTTTGCTAATTGAACGAAATGATTCACTATGTACTGTCATTTATTATTGTTGAAATACATTATCGAGGGTGTTATATAAGTAATGATCAGAAATTGTTGTTGCCAAAACAATATCGGAAATTAGTAAAGGAATTGAATTGTATAATGATAAACGGATAGTACCAGGACCTTGGGCCAATTGTTGAGTCGATATGCACTCAGGCCTCATATTTTAATTAGGTGATCTGGTATTCTGATCTGATTTTAGAAGTATCAAAAAAGGACGGTACTGGCAAATATAAAAGTAAGATATTTGTTGCACATTATGATTTAGAGTTTGACCACTTTCTCATCCATTGCATTAGATCAATTACAGATTCTATTAGTTCTTGTCCCTTGATAGTAAGTCTGTATTCTACCCGGGGAGGTATTTCGTTGTATGCTTGTCTTTGCAGTATTTCACTTTCTTCTAATTCCTTTAATCTACGGGCTAGGGTCTTACTGCTAAACCCTTTCAATAATTTTTTGAATTCCTTATATCTTACGGGCTTTGTCGAACAACAGAGAGGTATTAACATCTCAATAGTTCCTCTTTTGGTAATCAACTTACGAATCTTAGCTGTTTCCTTCATCAATAAGGTTGCATTATATCCTTCAAAACTACAGCCATTCCGATACATCGGTAGTGGGTTTACTGCTTGTCTGCTTGTTTCCGGCATATGTCCTGTTTTAAAGTATCCTCAACAATTTAAATAGTTTCTCCAGTAAACAATAATGCTGCGAATCAAGATGACATTAAGGAAAAAATTAAGAAGGGTTACGGGAAGATTTACGTGGTACTGTCCTACGGCGTCCCTGTCTAGAGCCGATTTTCGTACGTCATCAATTGTCGAGCTAATTACATGCCAGATTACAATCATATTATACTATTTAGTGCATAGATTGTTACCTTCTGTATAAATGGTGTCTCGGGTTTCTGTCCCGTTCCCCGAAGCATTATTGCGGTAGAGGGGAAAGGCCTAAAAAACGGAGCTGGCCGAAAAAAGCCCCTTACCATACAGGAGAC
>DAIRDV010000062.1:0-5965 GCA_036795955.1 Nitrososphaeraceae archaeon
GAGCTTTTTGCGAGATGTTCAGCCTGCCGTTACTAATAGCCCAACGCACCTGATTTAGAACTAACTAGATGTGGATTCAATATCATTCAATACGATAGAATTCACTGTATAGTTCAGTTTGCTCAATGTCAATTGTTCTTTTGTATGGCAATCTTTTTTTATTTTTTTTGAATTTCATAATCGTAATAAATAGGTCATGTAAAAGATTGTTATAGTGACACAAGACAGTCTTAACGATTTGTATGAAAAAAAAACTCACAATTCAAAAAAAGCTTATGATAATTCTGTAAATATATTCCCAGGAGGCATTAGTCATAATATTCGATTTTTCAAACCTTATCCATTTTTTGTAAATAAGGCAAAAAATAAGCATCTTTTTGATGTCGATGGGAATAAGTTTGTTGATTATTGGATGGGACACTGGGCACTAGTTCTTGGCCATTCTCCCAACATTGTTGTTAAATCGCTCGCTCGACAAATACGTCAGGGTACACTATATGGTACTGCAAATGATATCAGTGTCAAATTGGGAGAAACCATTAAGAAATCGGTCCCTACCAGCGAACTTTTAAGATTCTGTACCACCGGCTCAGAAGCTACCATGTATGCCATTAGAATTGCTAGGGCTGTAACCAAAAAAAGGATTATTTGTAAAACAATAGGTGGGTGGCATGGATTTAATACCGACTTGATGCAATCTGTGAATTACCCATTTGAAATTGATGAAGGTGTAGGTATGACGGGAATGGAGGGTGATTTTGTTGAATCAATCCCATACAATGATCTTGACCGATCCATCAAATTACTTGATAGCGTAAAAGATGACCTAGCATGTGTTATACTTGAACCGATACTGGGTGGTGGGGGTTGTATTCCAGCAGATATCAATTATCTGAGAGGTTTAGAGGAGTACTGTAAAACAAATGGTATACTTTTTGTCTTGGATGAAATTGTTACCGGGTTTAGATTTAATTTTGGAAGCTATTCATCTGTACATCATCTCGATCCAGATATGATAACACTTGGCAAAATAGTTGGAGGTGGGCTTCCGATAGGAGTATTGTGCGGCAAAAAAGAAATAATGAGAGTAGCAAATCCAGTCGAAAATGTGAATAAGGAACAGATATGTTATATCGGGGGTGGAACCTTTTCTTCGAATCCTCTGACGATGACTACAGGATATGCAACTTTAGAATATCTCAGTCAACATCGAAAGTCAGTCTATGATAAAATTAACAAGTTAGGTGATATGGCAAGGACTGGTTTGAGAAAATTATTTTCAGATTATGGATTGAGAACGCAAGTAACTGGTATTGGTTCCCTTTTTCTTACACATTTTCTTACTGATAAAATAAATGAAATAACAAATGCAAATGATGTAGCATTGTCTGATACGCAGGGACTTGTGCGCTACCACTTTGCCTTGATGGCCAAACATGGAATATTCTTCCTACCTCGAAAAATGGGAGCGATTTCGACTGTTCATGATGCAAAAGATGTAAAGAATTTGCTAAATGCCACTGAAAAAATACTCAAGTCGGATGTTTTGATGAATATCAAAAAGTAAAAAGCTCAAGTAAATTGAATTAAAATATACACATTACAAGGGTAGCAGAATCGAGTTGCGATGAGTTGACATCTCAGAAAAGGCTGATACAAACTAATAGATATAGTACCGGTAATTTCAATTATAGTTGACGATATTGAGTAAAAATAATCCTTTCTCAACTTTTTCGAGCAATAACACTTTACATGACTTTCCAGATTTCAAATCCCATGAAAAAAGAAAAGTCTGGGTAGAAGCATTTGGGTGTTCCGCAAATATCGCAGATTCAGAGATTATCAAAGGTATACTTTCCGATAACGGATATCAAATAACTGCCAATAGAAAGAACTCGGATCTTAATATCATAGTAACATGCGCAGTAAAAGATACAACTGAACACAGGATGATTTCAAAGATAAAAAAATACTCAAATGAAAAACCATTAGTCATAGCCGGTTGTCTGCCAAAAACAAGCGAAAGATTAGTCGAATCAATTTCACCCAATTCTTCTCTCTTGGGGCCACAGTCGTTGAATAGAACCATAGAAGTCGTTGATAGATCTTTGAAGGGCCAGAAAGTTGTGGCGTTGGAAGATTCAATGTCAACCAAGGTAAATCTTCCAAAAATGAGACTAAATCCAGTAGTCAGCATTATACAAATCTCCAGCGGATGTCTTAGTGAATGTAGCTTTTGTCAAACGAAACTGGCAAAGGGGACTCTGACTAGTTATAGAATAGGTGACATAATACGACAAGTTAAAGACGACGTCGCGTCGAATTGTAAGGAAATTTGGTTAACGTCTACGGATAATGGCTGCTATGGGTTAGACTTGAAGACCGATCTGGTTGATCTTTTGGAAAAGTGTTCTAATGTTGAGGGAGATTATAGAATCCGTGTTGGTATGATGAATCCAATGTATGTTCCTAGATTTCTTGATAGATTGATTTCACTTTATCGTAACAATGACAAGGTCTTCAAGTTTTTACATATGCCCGTGCAAAGCGGTAGCGAAAGAATTCTGCGCAAAATGAAAAGGGGGCATACTGCCAAGATATTTCTCGAGGTGGTAAAAGAGCTTCGGAAAAAAATACCAGAGATAACAATTGCAACGGATATTATTACTGGATTTCCATCCGAATCTGAGAGAGATTTTGAGGACACCTTAAGCCTCATAGAAGAAAGTCAGCCCGATGTCATTAATTCTTCAAAATATAGTCCTCGTCCTGGAACGCTTGCGGCCAAATATCCAAGAATGAATACAGAGATGGTTAAAGAAAGAAGTACACGACTTCATGCGATAATCCGGAAAACAACAACTACAAGAAATCGACTTTGGTATGGGTGGATGGGACAAGTACTCGTAGATGAATTGTTAGTTGAGGGTAAAATACAGGGTAGAAATTATGCGTATAGGCCAGTAATTATAGAAATTCCAGAATCAAAAAAATTCGATCCGACGCGATTATTGGGAAAGTATCTACCAATAAAGGTGACAGAAATTTCAAAATATTCCTTACTAGGGAAATTAATTTCCTAATTCCCATAATCTTATCAACATTTTTGTACCAAATAAGATACTAGATTTAATCTACTAAATTTTTATTCCAATACTCAATGTTCTGAATAGGGGTTGATTGGCGTGTCATACGATAGTATTGAATTACGAAAGCCTTCATTATTAGTCGGAATAGGGAAAATCGGCAGAAATGTCGTATCAAAATTAAGCAATGGAGAACATGACCTTGTACTAATTAGTAACAATCAAGATGAGCTAGTTGACTTTAACTCAGTTCATATTGATTGCGACAATTGGATAAATCCTTCAAGCTACAAGATCCGTTCATTTGTAGAGTCTCATAAAGAAGAGATTTGCTCAAAATTATCAGGTTACAATACTATCATTTTAGTAGCCAGTTTGTCCGATAAATCAGGTATTGCTATTGCACCGGTAGTTTCGAATATTGCAAAATCTATACTTGGCAAAAGAGTAATTTCACTGGTAACCATGCCCTTTGCGCATGAGAAGGAAAAATTGTTTCAAGCAAGCATATCATTAAAAAGAATTTCACTAAATTCAGACATTAACTTTGTTGTAGATAATGACGCATATGTGGAAATAAACCCCCAACTAACAGTAGAAGAATGCTCCAATGTCTCCGATCAAATTGTCCTAAACACAATCAATTTAATTCCTGAGATAGAGGTGAATATGGGAACGAATCTAGTTTCCGGAACATTGAAAGAGAACAATATTGAAGATGGCATCAAAGAGCTTATTGCCCAACTTTATTCATCATTGGGAACATCATCGATAACAAAATCAATTCTATACGTAAATGGCGGAAGAAATGAACCTATTGGAAGGCTGAATGAAATTTTGAGTAGTTTTCAAAACTCAATGGAGGGAGATACAAATGATGTCTCATTTGTAGTTACTGAATCTTCTAGAAATAATATGAATCTGATAGCAACGATAAAAGGAAGTACAAAATTTGACTCCTATGATCCTCTCAATCAGATACCTGACGAAAACGTTCTAGATTGGGATATACCAGAATCACATCCAAATATTGACTTACCATTACCGTTAATCGACTAATCAGAAATTCAATTATTTTTGTAAAATTCTATCTTGTATACCTTCAGAAAATAGTATGTAAGATAAAAAAGATATTCTAATAACTAACTTTATTTCTGTTTACTTTTACTTTTCCGGTTGGCCTGAACTTTGTCTTGTTTTGGTTCTTCTACTTTCTTTTCAACCACTTCTTTGAGTTCTACTTTGTCTTGTTTTGGTTCTTCTACTTTCTTTTCAACCACTTCTGAGATTTCTTCGGATTCTGATTCTGTTCTTTTTTCTTCAATGTATGAGCTGACCACTACTGTATCGTCGTCTTCCTTTACCATTCTCAATCTTATCTTCCTTGGTGGGTTCTTTTTTCCTCTTGACCAGATATGTCGATTCAGATCTTGATCTATCTTGACTTTGTCAGTCTGCATATGACGTTCAGTAAATTCCTTTATAATGTTAATTACTCTGTCAGTTCTTCTATACTTTGGAGTATCCCACGCTTTAGATAAGTTCACCGTGTATATTCTGGCTGTATTTTCTTCAGACATTTTTTTTCACTCTTAACCTACATTTACATCCGATCTTCGCCAAACTCTTCTCTTTGGATTGGTTCTAACATGACGATGGGTTCGAATTATTACCCAGGCTGGCACAGGTCTGTTTTGTTTAACTCTGCGTATTAATCTCTTTTTCCTTGATGTATTCTTTCGTGCAGCCATTTTGCTAGATTGAGTTTTTTGCCTAATTTTAAGTGTTGGTTTGTTTTTTGAGTTAAATTTGAATCAAAAAAGACTCTTAACTCATCTTTTGTCGAAGTGCTTGCAGATAAAATATTGATTATATTCATGTATTATAGATTAGAGTATATGGAGATAGAATCTGTGTGTTCCATTTGCTACAAATTTTTGAGCACGATATATGATACAAAAAAAATGAAACATCTAAGAGTAATGCCAGAGGACATCCTGCGCAAAGATGGCTGTAAGAGCATATATCACAAAAAGTTAACTGATTCATTTAAGAGCTGATATTGTTACGGGAATATTGGTTAATACCAATATTATATCATGATTGCAATAATCGCTTTTTTGTTAATTCTTGACTATAATTTTTCCTTCCATTATTCCCGGATGAATTGAACAATAATATCTAAGAACTCCTACTTTATCTGAAGCGATTATAGTACTAAAATCTTGTCCACTTGATATAAATCCGGTATTTACATTCAGCTCATCAACAATAAAATCATGTTTTCTAAAATCCTGATTTGCGAAATTAATTTTTAAAGGTTGATTGACTTTAACAGTGATATCAGGATTAGTAACATTAAATTTATTGTCTTTCATCAACAATAAGATACCGTCACTTTTTGACAAATGTGTATTATTTTGAGAAATTATGTTCCCAATTCCCCACAACGAACCAACCACAATAAAGGAAATTGCAATTATGGCAATGATGTTATTATTCAAATCAATTTACTAATTTAGAATTTATATTTAACGATATATTAATTGATGATAGAATTCTAAAAATTAAAAGTTGTAAAGATATAAAATAATTAGAAGTTTCAGATGTAATTGCGATAGGTTGGTTATTCTGTACTGGTTTTTGCACTTTCATCGGCACTTGCCGGTGCACTTTCAGTCTGACCCTGATTACTTTCGGCAGAGTCGCTGACAATCTCTCCAGTTGCAAATCTATTTCCAACTTGTGTAATCTTTACTCTTACATTTTGGCCGACCTTTCCGTTCTTTATGAAACATACAAATCGTTCTACTCTTGCTATTCCATCTCCTTTTCTGCTTAATTCCGATTTCCTTGACAATGAAACGATGCCGCTCGGG
>DAIRDV010000063.1:0-5879 GCA_036795955.1 Nitrososphaeraceae archaeon
GTATATGCGCCCTTGCCCTGAAGTATTTTTTTAAAGGGTATAAAATTTGACTTTTGGTGTACTGTTGCTACCAACGAGGAGAAATGTGAGAAGGTCGTAAGAATTTTCAAGCGAGCTGATTATCATATGTCTAGTGGATGAATTAAAATTAATATGATATGCCAATAAAATCAATTCAAATAGAAGCGATTATTTTGACAACTCTTAGTATAAGAAATCTAACCAAAAAGTATGGACATCTAGCCGCCCTGGAAAACTTTTCACTAGAAATAGGCTCCGGCGAATTTATGGTTCTACTTGGACCTTCAGGATGTGGTAAGACTACAGTATTAAGATGTATCGCAGGTCTGACAGATATTACTAGCGGAGAGATCCGCATTGGAGGAGAACTAGTAAACAAACTTCCACCAAAGGACCGCGACGTGGCTATGGTATTTCAAAATTATTCACTTTATCCCCACATGAGTGTCTATGACAATATTGCGTTTCCATTGAAGATGAGAAAACTACAAAAAAATAAGATAGACGATAGGGTTAAAAAAATCGCGGACCTCCTTAACATACGTGACTTACTGCAAAGAAAACCCAAAGATATCAGTGGAGGCCAAATGCAAAGAGTAGCCCTTGGTAGGGCACTAGTAAGAGAGCCAAAAATATTCTTGATGGATGAGCCACTTAGCAACCTTGATGCCAAATTACGCACTGAAATGAGAGTCGAAATAAAGAAATTGCAAAAAAAAGTAGGCATAACTACTCTTTACATAACACATGATCAGGCTGAAGCAATGAGTATGGCAGATCATGTAGGTATCATGAACTCTGGAAAAATGCTTCAGCTTGATTCTCCACAAAAAGTATACAACGAACCCGCCAATCAATTCGTAGCAGGTTTTATTGGGGTTCCTCCCATGAATTTTCTAAAATTTAGAATAAGAAAAAAAGAATTGATTCTTGAGCTTGATGGCGGAAGTACGGTAAAACATGATTTGGAATTTATCTTCAGGATCCCTGACATTCTTTATGCTAATATCGCTAATATCAGCGAAGAGAAAATAATCATTGGCATAAGACCAAAGGATATTATCTTTTTAGAAAATGATGAAAAATTCGAAGGCTTGAAGCTGCGAGGAGAAATAACCTATGTTGAGTCACTTGGTGATGAATCTATTGCAGAATTAAGACTTGGACAAACCTCATTAAAAGTATCTAATGTTATCTCGAGAATAGATGACCTTAATGTTGGAAAGAAAGTTACGTTTGGTTCAAAATATGATAAAATTAATTTTTTTTCCAGTTCGGGCGAGAGAATTCCAACCTAGTTTACTTAAAGCCATTCTCACAAGTTTTGCAAATAATGAGCATATTTTTAAAACTGACTTTGTTACTAAAATGAATAATTCTTAAATTACAGATTAACGCATACAATAATCTGTTAACTTCTATGAACGTCTATAAAATTTCCGCAGTGACGTTATTAATTAATGATATGCAGAGATCTTGTCGTTTTTATTCTAGGATACCGGGATTTAATTTGATATATGGTGGTTCTGATGATGAACCCTTCACTACCTTTGAAATCGGCAACAATTCCAATATTTATCTTAATCTGGAACAACATAAGCACACAAATATCCAAGAAAGAGGCGCAAAAAATGACATAAAAATTATTCTTTATACGGAGAATGTTGATAAACTGTATTCTTATTTTAAAAATGATAAAAAGATATCTAAACTAATATCACTTGAAAATGAGCCAAAGGATGCATGTTGGGGTGAGAGGTATTTCCACATACGGGATCCAGATGGTCATCTACTTTCATTCGCTATGACTATAAAAAAATCTAGCACAAATGATGTTGAACCATGATACGATAAGTACGTTACTATTTCCCCGTACTACTGTTTTTAGATTATCGATTCTATCTTGAATCGGAGAATGCAATATGACTGACAGATCCGTAAGATTAACAACTATCAACAATGTACATCAAATAACGTGACTTTTTCTATACGGTCCTCGAGTTTTCTTTCGTGCTTTTTCAGCATCTAATTTTCTTTTAACTAATTTGCCTTCCTCATCTTGAGAGTATGTGTTAGAAATGTCTTCTTGATTTTTATTTACTTTGACTTCGTTATTTTGGTTTTGAGATCTTTTGAGTTTGCCCTTACTTGTCACATTTGTTGTATGTGTAAAATATGATAATATTGTTTCCAATGATGTCATTAAAAATGAGTCACTTCATTTTTCAGTTGATTAAGAAAATATGTACATTGAATTTCTGGAGGACAGATAAAATATTGATAACTAGATCAATAGTACATAGAACAAAGTCATAACAGCGGCATTACCACCAATAATTGAAGCATATTTTATTTTTCCCGAATTCTGGCATAACTTTTTTTTGATCTTAATAATTTTTGTTGCCACAGGTTAATTTCGCATAATGAATTAAAAAGGGTTTTTCCAAATTCAATCCAAATTCGCGGCATCATTTGATAACATAGAATTCGCATGAGTCATTGGTAGACAATAAAGTTACCTTCTCTCATATTGTAACTGCACCTCTTGAAATCACCTCTGAAAGTGCTGGATGTATGTGGACTGTTTTTGAGATATTATCAATACTTCCATCGCCGCTTTTCATTGCAACAAGAACTTCATGAATGAGTATGGATGCTTGACTTCCAATTATGTGGCAACCAAGAATTTTTCTGTTTTCTCTACTGACCAAAAATTTTACGAATCCCTCTGTCTCTTCTATCGCTTTCCCCATTGCAGTATCGATATATCGGTAGATTGATTTATCATACCCGCTTTTACCTGACTTTTTCAAGTCTTGTTCTGTATATCCAACTCCCGCAATCTGAGGAGAGCTAAATATTGCATGTGGCATCCCCCTATAATCTACTTGAATTTTTTTCTTTAGATTGAAAATATTGTAAAATGCATACTGAGCTTCTAAATTTGCGCTGTGCCTGAATTGGTATCGACCGATAATATCGCCTAGTGCAAAAATACCCGGTACGTTGGTGGCAAGAGTATTATCAACTTTAATGAATCCATTGTCATCGACATTGACTCCTGTTTTGGATAAATCAAGTGTATCTGAATTTGGAACACGCCCTGAAGCTAACAATATCTTATCAGATTCAATTTCCAGTATTTTATTAAATTTTGAACTCTTTGCCTGTACAACAAATTTGTCACCTTTCTGGGTTACTAGTTGGGGTGAACATTCTAAATGTACATTGTATTTCTTGGAGAAAATATCTGTAAATTTTTTTGATATTTCTTCGTCCTCATTTGGCACTAATGATTTTCTTTTCTGGATTATGTTAATAATGGTTCCAAGAGATCCAAAGTAGTGTCCGAGCTCAGCTGCTACAAAACCTCCACCTATGATGGTGAGAATCTTCGGCTGTTTGTCAAGACGAAGAGCTTCATCACTGGTAAGATAATGTGATGTTACCAAGTCCCTTATCTTCGGTATTGAAGGCCTAGTTCCTGCGGCAATTAGAATTTTATTCGAATATATTTTCTCCTTGCCTATCAATAAGGTTTTTTCTGCAACAAATCTGCACTCAGAATTATATAATTTTGGATTGTCAGAATTTTCAAGAGAATTTCTTATATCAGTCGAATCCGAATCTATAAGAGTATTTACTCTTTGGACTATTTTCTGAAAATCAATTGAATACTTTTCAATATTTATACCGAATAAATGAGCTGTCCTTAGGGTCTCTACTATGTCTGCGCTGTGTATGAGAAGTTTGGACGGAATACAACCTCTATTAAGACAAGTTCCGCCCATTTTACTTTTTTCTACAATTGCAACTTTCAAACCGCTTTGTGCTGCTGCATGTGCGACTTCAAGTCCAGCGCCACTTCCAATAACAATAAGATCATATTCCCTGATAGTATTTGGTCCGGAGTGGGGTTTCAATCATAGGGTATACGACAAGATTGTATATATGATTTGAAAATTCTAACTATCTCCTAATCCTATCAATATCCTGAACCATACATGGCTGTGGGCAAAATCAAGGAAGATAGTAGCCTACATGATCGAGAAAAAGAAATGAAAAAAAAGGTCGCCAAAAAAATAAAAAATTTATGGCAATACGACGAGTTGTCCTTCCATGACTGGTAGATGGTATTTACAATAGAATGGAAATACACCCACATTGTCTGCAGTAAATGTAGCATTACCACTTTCG
This sequence comes from Nitrososphaeraceae archaeon, assembly GCA_036795955.1. GTDB lineage: Archaea > Thermoproteota > Nitrososphaeria > Nitrososphaerales > Nitrososphaeraceae > TA-21. The sequence continues at coordinate 4,219 of DAIRDV010000063.1, forward strand.
GCATATCCGACGTCAATGTTTACAGCATATGGATCGCCAATTGTCAAAGAATGTCTCTCATCTTTGACCGGATCTACATTATAGAAATGAATAGTTACTTTGTCTCCCCTATTTGCAACAATCGTATTTACCGAGAATGCATCTCCTGCAACCTTAAGTTTCCCCTCATCAACACCTTCAATTTCGGTGGTAAATACGTAAAATGATTTCTCGCCTGGTGTTGACATTGATGGTATCTTCCCTCCACTAGTCATATTTGCATTCATCATAGCCATTGATGAAGTTTCATTTTTCGGGGCAGTTGCATTGTCTTGCCCAAATGCGACCATTTGATTTGATGTTGTGTAGAGCCCGATTATCAAAAATGATAATGTGGCTGCTACCGTACAAACTAACGCCAATCTTGAATTCATTAAACTAGAAGATTGAGATCAACTACTTAAATGATCTTGCATACGGAACCAAATGACTTGATGAAATGTAAATATTCAAATTGTAATACTTGAGAAAGACATTTACTATTTTTTAATTAAATTAGTTGACTTCAATGGGAAATTTTCTGTTATGGTGCAAATTAGATTGTCATCATGATATAGCGAGTAATTTTTGAATATACGTACTCCCGGGACGTATCCTATTTCAGTAATACTCTTGAAAATATCTAACTTATGGCATAGAAATATCTTGCCGATACCAATCTTACGTTCACGAATTTGTGATAGTATTTTAGATGGTAAATATTTACAATATATTTTAGAATTTGCACGTGCTAGGATCTTATTTGTTGAAGAATGAATGGTGGACTTGCGCACAATAACACCTTTTATTTCGGTTTGCGAAATTACCCTCACTTTTGTTTTTGTTTTATTTATTACCTCTAAAAGCTCTTGAGTATTTCCCAAGTCCACCAACAGTATTCTTTGAGCAAGATTAAACTCCTTATTTGCTATAATCTCCAACCTTGAAACATACTCATTTGTTAAAGATTGTAGATTGTCGATTCGGATTCGATACAAACGGCGCATGTGTTTTATCAAGTACCTAGAAAATTAAAAAGTGATCTAAAGGACTCTGAGAATTAGGAATGCAATCGTAAATATTATTGTAGATGTACTTATGACTTTTAATTGCAGTTCTGGGATATTCGATTGAGATGGATTAGTTTGCTTTAGCACTTTATATTTTCGTGATAATCTTATTTCAGTATAAGATACGAGAAAAGGCAAAGTGGATATCAATAAGGTTGTATACGATAGAGAATTTGTTTGCATGATATATCCAGCCAAAAATGCCAGACTGCCCCACGATATGGCAAACCACAAGTTATTATGAAAGAATCCATTCCAAAATTCATAGTTATATGCAAATAGAAAGAATCCTTCCAAAATTGCTATCGGTAGTAATAACGGAACAAAAAAAATAATGTAGTATATACCAATGCCATAGGCTATCACTAATCCTATAATAAGCAAAATTAACAATTCCCGATTAGAAAAATAATTTCCCCATGGTTTATTTTTTTTAGAACCAATGCTATCTGCGGCATGCGCAGATATACCCAAAGCAGTAAAGTAAATCAGAATTATTGCAACTACCCTATCCCAGAATATTGTTCCTGGGGAAAGCAAAGATCCTATGATTGAAAAAGATATGCACATTCC
>DAIRDV010000064.1:0-5866 GCA_036795955.1 Nitrososphaeraceae archaeon
CGCCTTTAGGTGGTTCATCGCCTTTAGGTTGTTCATCGCCTTTAGGTTGTTCATCGCCTTTAGGTGGATCTTCATTTGATATTCCCGAAGACTGTTCATTATCATTATTATCTCCTGATTTTTTATCATTATCTGATTTCTCTGAGTGATCACTTTGACTATCGTCATGTTCTTGTTTGTTTTCTTGTCCTTCAACTGAATCTGCAAAAGCGATAGAGATTATTGTAGAATTGTGAACAACAATAATGCTGGTTAAAAGTAGGGACACAAAGAGTAGCGTAGAAGGAATATTCAAAACACCAGTGTTATCATTTTTCTCTATGAACATATTCATGTCGCAAAATTCACTACTTGTTTTTCAATTCTTCCATCTTTGATATGTATCGACCTATGAGTGCTTGCGGCTAATTCAGTGTTATGTGTTACCATAATTATTGTTCTCTTGAATTTATTTGACAATAACTTTAACAAACCGAAAACATCTGTTCCTGTCTTAGTATCCAGGTTTCCAGTGGGCTCATCTGCAAGAATTATCGCTGGATTGTTCATGAGCGACCTTGCTATAGCTACTCTTTGTTGCTCTCCTCCACTCAAGTTAAATGGTCTAAATTGTAATTTGGATTTCAATCCCAGAAAACTCAGAAGTCGTATAGCCCTGAGTCTTCTTTCGGTTTTATTCATTCCCCCAATGATAGCTGGGAATTCTACATTCTTTAGCACAGTCGTCCTGTTGATTAAATTGTAAGATTGAAAAATAAAACCTATCCGCTTATTTCTCATTGTTGCAGCTTCCGAGTCGTTCAACGAAAAAATGTTAATTCCATTGATTAATACTTCTCCATTGGTTGGCCTTTCCAAAGCACCTAACATGTTAAGCAGAGTACTTTTTCCACTTCCCGAAGGACCGACAATTGATACAAATTCTCCTTTTTTTACACTAAATGTAATGTTTCTAACACCAGTTACTCTACCAGATTGGGAGTCCCAATATTTTGATAGATTTCTTACTATTAAGGCGGAATTATCATGTTCATTAGAAGGATTGTCTGTCAAGCTATCTTTCCTTTCTGATGACACAATACAATTATGTTGAATTACTGGCAATATTAAAGCAATTAGGCAACTATACTCCTCATCATGGAGCATACAGCATACAGAATGTCCCTTTTGTGTCGTTATGACGTACAAAACAGATTCATATTGAAATTAAAAAAATTCAACTCACTTTTTAACTTGATAATTTTGAATTGAACACATACGAGGTAGGATAGATTTTTTCCTTAGTAGGAGATTTCTCAAATTTGTCCCAAATAATGCGGTGACGTATATTATTCTCCACGATTTGGACAACAGACTTTTATAAACGTCTCTATTTGGTATGAGCAACTCATGAAACAGCCCATATTAGATAAAATTGATTTGAGGATTATCCAAGTACTTGCCAAAGATTGCAGGGTATCTTACAGAAATATTGGCTCAGTTGTGGGTTTGAGCACAAAGAGTGTTAGAGCAAGAATTGTCAAAATGGTATCGGGAGGTGTTATAGAAAAGTTCTTTGTGTACATAAATCCTGCAGTCCTCGGCTATGGGACAGAATGTATCTTAAAGATGAGACACAATGAGCTAGCAGAGAACGTTATTAACCGCCTTAATCTATTGGGTGATTTATTCTTACATGTAAGGCAGATTGGAGGAACATCCGTATTTTCTTTGGTCGTAAAAACAGGATCTGAGAATAAAATTCCACTATTAATTGATTCACTGAAACCCACTATCATACAGAGTATGTTTGTTAGCCGGCCTCATGTACAGAAAGGTCCCAAGGAATTAGATTTTAAAATAATCAAATGTTTGTTACCAAATCCCCGTATGAACATTTCTGAAATTGCTAGAAAACTTTCAATTTCCGCAAAAACTGTGAGCAGACGATTAGAGATGATGAAAGAAAATAATGTCGTGCAATTTTCTGTACTGGTAAATCCTGCCTCTACCGGAGGTTATATACAGTTTGTTATAGTGATATCTGTTAAGGAAACTCTATATCAATATGTCTTGGAACGTATAAATCGTGAATTGTCAGGAAATCTCTTGCTTCAAGCACCTGTGACAAGTCCAGATAATTTGATTGTGCTGATAATGTTTAGTCAGGATATATTCACAGTGGATTCAATTCTCAGAAAGGTTGAATCGTTTGATGGAGTCGATAGAGCCGAATTAGATATACTAACAGGTATTACACTTTCTCAAGACTGGATGATAAATGAAATTGAACAAAGATTGAAAAAAGTAGAGCAGATATATCCGAAGAAGCAAATAAAACATAATAAGTAACATTAACTAAAAAAATATTCCAAGCGATCTAAATTAATCGGGGCAGAGTGCTGAGCCTAAACATTTTTTAGGAATACTAGCAATTCTACCAACACTGTCATTGCCTTCTATCACTTCGGACATTTGTTTATTTGATAATTCTACATTTGTATTTGTCTTGTTTCCAACACTTGCAATATTAATCACATCTCTGCTTGTGCTGTGAGAGGATATATTCTTGTTAACTAAATTTATTTCGGTAAAAAGAAGTATAAAAAGACTGCCAACCGCAAGAATTGAAATTAGTAGAATGACAATTTTCATCTAGTCCTAACTCACATATTGAATAGGCAATGTAAATGCCAAGGTTATTGTATTTTTTGCTAACATTGTGGGTCTATTTGTCCTGGATTTTGATTGTATAATTTCATTTGAATTTAGAAACTCTACTAACAGAATAATACTCACTAAAGTCTCCTCGCTGAACCCTCGGCACATTAATTATTTATCTGGTTAATATCACATTAATATTAGTAGCACACTTAATTTACTAATATCAATCCATTGGTATTTCTAATAAGAAAATTGTAGAGATGTTTTGTATTTGTTTGATTGAAACTGAGATAAAAGCTCCAAAGCATCTCTGAATAGTTTTTTCAATTTCTCATGATGTGCCAAATGAGTTATATCTTTACAAAAATGTTCGTCTGGTATTGTTACCATTTACAAATCTTGTCAGGAAGGAGTGAATTTTGAATTTATTCTGTACAACAGATAATTAATAGTACTCAATTAACGTAAAGACAATCATTCAAAATAACTCCAGAGGAATATTTAAGAATTATTTTGTCGTATTTTAGCTCAATCCCTTTGCTTTTATCCAATCGATTTTGGCCTTCTCAAATAACATTGAATTACTCGTTTGCTTTCTCCTCTTTGAATATTTGTGCTTTATTGAAAACAATAGTGTAACTAAAACAAGAAATGTGACTATTACGATTTGATAGGTTATTAATTGCTCGGCCATCCCCTCAGTTACTTTTGTTTCGCAATTTAATTATATCGAATTGTTCTATCTAAAATTTGAGGTAATACAGTTGTGAGTAATTTATCGCACACATTCCATTTAGAAAAGTAAATAAAAGATGTATATTCTATTTGACTTTTTACAATTCGTCTAACAGTTCATGTAATTAAGTGCCAGTATTGTTCCTATAAAAAGTAGCTTGAATCAAGATATTCAAAAAAATAATAAGGTTGTCAGTAGTCTTTACTATAAGTAAGAATTATGAACTTGTTAATGCTTGGGAAATATGCAATCTTCCTCTTTCCATCTTGAATTCAAAATTAGCAATATTACTCTTATACAATAGTACTTTCTTTCCAGTTTCATCTAACTCATATTTTTGAATTCTAACAAGTCCATTTCTTTGAAGTTTCTTTATCTTCTTATATGTCGAGCTCAAAGGAATTTTATTTTCTATACTTATCTGAGTCGCCGCCTTCGCTGAGTCGATGATTGAAGTAATTATGCGGTATGCCATGTCGTCAGATATTTCATGAATCAAGGATATTTCATTATCAATCGAGTTTTCTACAAATTGAGATTCCGTCATGTTTAGGTCAGCCTAATTAGGCTAGGCTAATATTTAAACAAGATTGATTACTTCTGCCCATAAGCCTTCCTTAAATAGAGCACGTGGGAACAAGCATACTTCTTCCATAGTGGAATCGACATCTACATGATTGTATTGGATTAATAGTAATATCTTTACTAGATATAATGACCGAATTGATGCCATAATTGGAATAAATTTTATTTTTTCCGAAATGAGAATCAAGTATTGAAAATAAATATTGGATCAGCGTAGTTAAAAGGGAATCTGGAGGTAGGCTATTGGCATCTAAACGTTCCTGTGTCGGAAAGAAAAGTCCTACAAGTCATCAAATACGATCCTACCCAGCATGAATGAAAAAAATGGAAATAAGATGTCGCTGGGTAGGATTATTATACTCGAATCAAAGAGGTTTACTAGTCATAAGAACTTAGGATTTTACAAACGTCTTTAATGCAATACAAAATTGTCTCTGTTCGCAAAATTATTCATTTTCTCTAATTTGAGAATTAGGATAAGTCTTAAATAACCCAATTCTTTTAGCTGAGTGTCATCATGAATATTTATTCCATTACTAGATCTAATCTAATCATTCTCTCATATTTTGCACTACTGTGTGTATTTATTCAGTATCTATCTCTTGATACAGCTGAGGCTCAATCATCTAACAAAATAGAATATGTTTACAATATTGAAATGATGAAAGGTCATCTTGAACAGGCAATTGCGAACAAAGAAAATGGAAACAATTCATTAACACAGGCGCATATTCTACATCCCATTGCAGAAATATATGATTTTATTGAAGTACAGCTTGGTACTGCTGATAGTAAACTCAATTCATTGTTGTTTAATTCTTTGAATAATCTCTCAAAGAATGTAGAAAAATTAGACGCAACTCAATTTAAGGAGGACACAGAAAAAGTAAATCAGATGCTAGATAAGGCCACTAAACTTGTAGTACCACAGAGTAATAGCACCTTAAACCTAATAGCCGCTTCCTGGTTACTTGATACCGCAGAATCAGAGTACGAGTCTGGCGTTAATAATGGAAAAATAACATTTGAGGTTGAATATCAAGATGCACTTGGCTTCATTTCAAGGTCCCAGTCCCTACTAAATCAAACGTTACCTTTACTTAACCAAACTGCTAGGATTCCGGCAGAGGAGGCGAAGGGAGATTTTGCTCAACTGAATTTGAAGACTCAATCTATGGCCGATATAAATGACATCCGCACAACAACTACCGACATAAAACAAAAATTATCTAATATTACAGGATTGTACTGACAATTATTGATATAGTGCTGTTAGTCTTCGAATACTACACAGACTAGCATACATATCAGGTCTACAAAATATTTATTGGTATCACAAAGTTGGAGATGGTCACCATTGTTATTAATCCCATGAGTGTATGCTTGAACAGAAATGTGACGAAATAACAGAAAGTCTTGTTATGTCAAAAGATCCAGAATAGAAGTTTATGCCAGAACATATTTATAGATTCAAACAGCCAAGGTAAATGATGGTTATATGTATAATAAATTAGAATTTGTAATTGGATTTTCGTTGGTTTTACTTATTTTTATTCCCAATATCGGGCAGCATACTCTTTATGCTATGTCATTGAGTTCAGATTCATCTAGTCCGTTTCTGGATGATGTCAGCTGGACTTACCATCAAAGAGATCAGATAGTACCTATAAGCTATAAAACTCAAAGTATTTCGCTAGGATCTATTCTTGAGAACGTTCCTGGACTTGAAATAAATAACAGCGGAATTACACTAAAAGATCATGATAATAACATGTCGATCGGTCTGGATAAGAACTTGGACAAACTGGGATCAAGCCTCCTAGAAAATAAAAATGATACTTTTAATCGGCAACAGCAAAAAGAAGATCAGCATGATAATAAAGAGGTACAAAATAATGACGC
>DAIRDV010000065.1:0-5861 GCA_036795955.1 Nitrososphaeraceae archaeon
TGCAGAAACTAAAGGAGTAAAGATATCTATAGAATCAGTCCCAAAAATACGTAAACAGTTAACAAGTAAAATACAGAATCAAAATATTGCTTTGCTTGAAAGAAAAAGCGATCATTTCTTGGAACGCACAAGTAATAAGAACACCATTTTTATTTCAAAAACAAACATTGATCCATTTTTTGGATATGGTGGCACTCCAACGAAACTCCTCCGAGAATTCGGCGAGGATGAAATGAATAAAGCATTCAATTCAAGAGTTGATGATCTTCCTCACCCTGCTAGTAAAGGACCACCATTAGAAATTGCAGAAAAGTTCTGTCAAGATATTGGAGCTATGTCAATTGAGATAGTGTCAAATAATTCCGGGATTAACAATTTTTTTTATGGTGAATTAGCTGATTCTTTCCACAGTGGGATTGAAAAACTACATGACTTATCAATTGAAACTGAACTTGGACAAAAATCTCTAATAATCGGAACAAACATTGACACCAATTCAAGTTCCACCTTATCAAGTTCACTAGACTTGTTATGGAACTCTATTCATTTACTGAGAAAAAATTCCATTGTAGTAATTGTTTCAGAAAATAACAAAGGTTTTGGAACCTCTGCCATAGAGAAATTCGCATACAGACAAAGTCAATTAGATGATTACAAAAATTCTAACTATATTGACGGATTGGAACATTTGATGTTTATCAATGAGTTGAAAGAAAAATACACTATCTCGGTTCTTTCTTCTTTACCCAAGTATTATCTAAAAGAAACGTTTGGATTTAGAATATTTTCTAATATTCAGGAAGCAGCAGATAAAATACTTGAATTGAATGGCAAGAGTCATAAGATTTCAATAGCGCTTGATCCGAACGTTGCCATATTCAAAAACGAACTAACTAGATGAGCTCAGAGAGTCCCGAAAAGCCAAAGTTAAAATAATTAATTGTCATTAATTTGATAATTTGCAGAGCTGCCTACGAAAAAATGGAGACTATGTCTTTTATAGGTGTGGACAAGAAAATCTACATTCTGTCATTGAAATTAATTTGAATTCACTTCCAGAACACTACACTGAATATTTTTTCGAGTCAATTCTCAAAGAGTTACCTGAATCTTTCATTCTTGCCGAACATGATGGAAAGATTATAGGTTATGTAATGTGCAAGATAGAATTCGGTTTTTCAAACTTCAGAAAGTTAGGTTTTGTAAAGAAGGGACATGTCGTTTCAATCGCTATACTGGAAGAACATCGAGGTAAGAAAGTAGGAACTATACTTATGGAAGAAGCAATTAACGGTCTTGTTCTAAGAAGAACTGAGGAAGTTTATCTGGAAGTGAGAGTTAGCAATTCGGCAGCGATAAAGATGTATGAAAAACTAAATTTTAAGGTCAGATCAAAACTGAAATCGTATTATAGAGACGGTGAAGATGCGTACCTTATGGCATTGGAATTATCATGAGTGAAACGAAGTCCCCCTCAGGAATGAGAAATAATAAGATCATTGGAATTATACTACTTGCTGTTCCATCATTTTTTTTTATCGTGTTTTCATACTTGATGTTATTTACGCACTGGGACATTTTTGTAATTAAATTAACTTTGATGATATTCGTGGGGATTATTGTGACAGTACTTGTATGGATGGGCTATACAATGGCTACCGCTCCACGAGATAAATGACTCACATGTCAGATTACATGTACGTCAGCAACGATTTGATAGAATCGCGGACCTACTTCTCTTACGACTCTGATATTTCTAATAGTGTGATTGAAATCACGGAATGAATCTGTTGTATCTGCAAATGCATTTTGAATTGCCTTCTTCTTATTCTCTGCTCCTACATGAGCAAAATAATGTACAATACCCTTGTTATTTACGAGTGAACTTATCGCGGGTTCAATGAACTCTCTTGCTTTCTCAGGTAATGGCATAAGAACTCTGGTGGCGACACCTTTGAGCTTTTTGGGTATTACGTCCTTCGCATCACCGAAAATTGCAAAAACATTTTTCGACAGTTTGTTTAGACCTATATTCTCTTTACATAAATCATAAGCAATTGGATTTGAATCTATGGAATAGATTTTCGATGTCCTGTTATTACGTGCTATAATGATGGAGAATGTTCCTACCCCTCCAAACATATTTACTATGACTTCATTTGGGCCAATCAAATTTGATATTCTAAGTCTCTCTGTTGAAAGCCTAGGGGAAAAGTAGGTATTGATAACGTCTACCTTAAACGCACATCCATGTTCCTTGTAAATGGTAATTGGAGTATTATCTCCTGACAAAAATTCCAGTTTACGCAATCTGTAATCTCCTTCAATTGCTGATACTTGCGAGAATACCGTTTTTACTGGTCTGATTTCTTCGATTAATGTGTCTGCAATAAGCGTTTTTTTTGGTGACAATATTTCGGGAATTCTAATGATGGCGATACTGCCTATGATGTCAAAAGAGGCGGACAGTTTATCAATCTCTCTAACATCAAGTTTTTCTTGTAAAGCCTCTTTTAGCATCCTTGTCATTTTTTTATTATTCTAATCAAGTTCTCTGGTAATAGTCTCCAGAATTTTTTTGAGCCCTATCTAATCTTCCGCCAAGTTTATTAATTCTTGGCCTTCCTGTGTTTTCATCTCGTCTATAAGTTATCGACAAATCCTCAAGGAATTTGTTCATTCCAAGATCCTTTTTAATAGGTGAGCTTGCAATTCCTTTTTCGCCTGGTATTCCTGAAAAAATCATAAGTGAATCGGAGACCAAATCAATTAGTTGCATGTCATGATCCACAATTATCGCAGACTTTCCTTGTGATTTTACAAACCGGTGCAAAAATTTAGCAATGTTGATTCTATCCTCAACATCTAAAAATGCTGATGGTTCATCCAAGGCATAAATGTCAGCTGGTCGAATGAGTGAACAACAAACCGCCACTTTCTGAAGCTCCCCACCACTCAATGTATCCACTCGTTTATCGTAGAGTTTCTTGATACCCATCGGTACTATAATTTGCTGTTCCATCGTAGAATCTTCGATCGGTCCTTGATGTGCAACATTCAACAGAGATTGAATATTACCATCATATTCGTTTTGCAAGTATTGTGGTTTGTATGATAAACTTGCATGAATGTCTATTTGGCCACTCCCTGGCTTCTCCATGCCAGCGATCATTTTCATAAATGTGGTTTTCCCCAATGCATTTGCCCCAACTAACCCTACTATTTCTCCTTCTCTTATCTCTCCCGGAGAAACATTCAACTCAAATGATGAAAATGACTTGGTCAATTGAGAAAACTTTGTCATAGGTCTGTCAACAATCGATTCTTCATTTATGCTGGAATTCTCAAATTTGAATGATTTTTCTCTGAATCTGATATTTTCTGCAGGTATGAAACCATCTAGAAAGGCGTTTATACCCACTCTAGTTCCCTGTATTGGTGCAACAATTCCATATGCTCCTGGTTCACCATACAAGATATGAATATAGTCAGAAAGATAGTCAAGTAGTGTCAAATCATGCTCTACAACCATCACACTTTTCCCATCGCTAGCAAGTTGTTTTATGGTTCTTGCCACAGCAAGACGTTGATAAATGTCGTTATACGATGAGGGTTCATCAAAGAAATAATAATCAGCATCCTTGTTAACTGCTATTGCAACTGCTAATCGTTGCAATTCTCCCCCGCTCAATTCAGAAACGGAACGTTCTAAAGAGTTGGTAAGAGACAATTGATCTACTACTGTATCGATCATTCCCCTTTCATCATACTTTTTCAAAAGTTCTCTAGCCGTTCCCTTAAATGCCTTGGGGATTAGTTGAACCATTTGAGGTTTGATAGATGTTCGTAAATTACCTAAAGAAATTTTTTCAAAATGAGGCTTTAACTCGGTACCTTGAAAATTCTTAATAATTTCATCCCACTGTAACTCGGAATCATAATTTCCAAAATTTGGTTTGATATTTCCTGACAATATATTCAAAAGTGTTGATTTTCCAATTCCATTTCGTCCCAGTAGTCCTACTACTGAACCCTTTTTAAGTAAAGGAATGTGGTAAAGTCTGAAAGAATTGATACCATATTGATGTATCTTGTGTTCTCCTATCTCTTTGGCTAGATTAACGATTACTATAGCATCAAAAGGGCACTTTTTTATACAAATTCCGCATCCAGTGCATAATTCCTCAGAAATTACTGCCTTTCCATCTTCGGGCCTCTGTACTATACACTCTCCACCAGTCTTGTTAACTGGACAGTAGATGATACATTCCAATCCACATTTCTTTGGTTGACAGAGTTCTTCATCCAGAACGGCTACCCTGTGAGTAGAACTAGACTTCATATGTAACTGTACCTAGTGATTATAATCGAATGTATTATAATTGTTAAGGTGCAATAAAAACAGAATTATTTACTGGAGCACGAGGTGAGGAAGCCCGCATACATTGCTCTACTGACATAATAGAATAAAGATTTGTTTGGGGACCATAAGAAAACCTATGAATTTCATTTATAGAACATCATATTTTCCATAGTAGATATGCTAGAACATTGGATACACACGGTGTATGGATTACGCTTGTTTTATGTCTATTCGTTACTGGTTATCAAACCTTCATAATTAAAGCACTTGACGATGGTGGAAGCGTTGAACAGATTTCAAATATCTCCACAGAATTCAAAAAAAATATGCAAGTTCAAGAACACCATTCCCTAACTTTGCGACAAATGACGCGACATGCTCTGAAATGGCGGTTACTTGATTGAGATCGGGTAGTAGAATACAATGGTAACATTAAAAGATTCTATTTACGATCTTAATTTTTGAGTTGCTTTCACAATAAGCATGACAAAAACTGCTGGTATGCTTAACGAACATGAAGTAAAGACACAAAACTAATCAATTCTGCAATCAAACCTACCGATATTACGTTAATTATACCTCTAGTCTATTTTAGTGCTGAGTTGTCAACCTACTTTTGTATTGATGTATTTCAAAGAATGAAAAAATTGGGCAACAATCTGGTTGTGAATAAATCAAGGTGATATGATTTTCCAATTTGATTTACTACAATATTGAAGTAATTATTCTATTTTGGAGCTGAATCGAAAATCTGATTAGCGCATATTGATCCGTCTTTATTATCAATTGCAAATTCAGCGGTCATGACATTTTTGAGCTTTGTTGCACTTGAGTTAGTGATTTTTACGTCATCTCCAATCTCAACGCCTACTCCTGATCTCATATTCATGGATTTCACACAGTTCTTATCATCAAGAGTTAGCTCATGAGCATGCCACTTTGTATACATCCAATCTGATGTGGCTGCATAAGTTCCATTATTGGTTTCAAATACATACGCTAGTCCTGTATCAGCTTTTTGCGGTGTTGATTCTCCTGCATTTCCTTCAACAGTCAGGAACGGATTGCCGTCAGTCCCAATACCGAACTTTTTTATTTTGAAATCATCTGCATTAAAATGTCCTTTATTACCTCCTGCAAATGCGATGTTACGTACAAATGTGGTGGGAACAACTTGAGGCATCGTATTTAAGAAAATATATGTGAATAACAAGGCAATCGCAATTATTGAACCACGGTTTACGCACTGAAACAACTCTTTCTGATTGAAAGTGCGATGCATATAAAGCTCAACTCTTTCAGAGAAATTATACATTGTGGTACATCTATCGAAATAAGCCCCCTCACGTTAAAATGGCTGTTTGCAAAAGTAAAGTAGGAAAAACAATAGTGGACGCCATAAGCAAGGCAACATTAAATTATCCCCTGATGTTAAGAGTATTCAAGCCGGCCATAGTAGCAGGGTGCGACCCGGTCCCATTCCGAACCCGGAAGTCAA
>DAIRDV010000066.1:0-5838 GCA_036795955.1 Nitrososphaeraceae archaeon
GCAATCCTGCGATGAAGATAACTTGTTATTATTCTCTAAAAACCATCTAAAAAATATCTACATCCTCATCGTTATAATATATGGAAGCCACAACAAGTCTTAACCGATAGGTACGTTACTCAACATAGAAATAAAAGGTTGAAACAGCTATTGAATATTTCTAAATAACATAATCTGAATCATTGAAAATAAAATGGAAGAAAATGAGGACCGGATTCGGTTTCCCCTTGAAAAAATCTGATGCGATAGTGTATGTGATCATACATCGCTAAATTGGAAATTCAATGGACGTACTTTCAAGTTCTAATATAGGAATGTAAATTGAGTGTGTGTCATTTCCTATTTTTTCAACAAAGTTATATTCACCGGTTAGTTGCTTCAACTCAATAAATTTCTTACTTGGTTGATCTTTTTCAACAATATAATGGACTGATGCGCCTCCTAGGGCACCAGTTTCAATAAATAGAATTTCTTTTTCCTGGTATTTTATGTGATAAAGCATCGGAGTCAACCCTAAGGCAGACTGAGAGGAAAACAGTATCACCTTCAACATGTCGTTCAGGTTCTTGTATTTCAAAAAAGTTATTGGGGATTCATCCTTTGTCATAGCTTTGATAGAGAGGGTACCTGAATTTCATTGTATCGATTTATACTTTGCAATAAATGGAATATTGGCAAAAAATAATTAGATTTATGATGAGGTATAATTGTTAGGTCTTGAGAGCCATCAGCTAATGTAAAGCTTGAATGCAATTGCCTGAGGCTCCTGAACAGGCAGAAAAAAGTGTGCGATAAAAATTTAAATGTACTATCTACGCCAGAAGTTGGAATGACTATAATTCAAATATAGGATTGCGGATACTTAGATAATATTAGGAAAATGAATCCGAAGAATGTATTAGTTTTATTTTCATTGTTGCTCTTTATTGCACTTGCAGGTAACCAGATTTCTATTACTTCAAGTGATCATGCATCGGCGCAAATACCTCCGGTTGATAACTCAACCAATAAGGATTCTCTGCCTCTACCTGATTTATTTACTAAAGTTGAAAAGTCCGTAGTTCAGGTAACCGAGCAAGATAATTCCAATGAATTAGGATCTCGTCTTGGATCTGGATTTGTATTCGACAAGGAAGGTCATGTTATTACAAACTATCATGTAGTGGTCCCCGGATCTAATAGTAACGACGAATTACAGGTTAGTTTCCTGGATGGTAATGTTTATCCTGCGGAGTTGGTTGGATTTGACCAATTTGCAGATTTGGCCGTGATTAAGGTAAAAAATATCACATCTGATAAATTAATGCCGCTGTCACTCGCTAATTCAACCAATTTGAGAATTGGAGAGACAGTCGTTGCAATAGGGAACCCATTTGGTCTCTCTGGTTCAATGACCGTAGGAATAGTGAGTGGTTTGGGAAGACTATTACCATCAAATGAGAATGATGAGAATTTAGGAACAACTACATCGTTCTCTATTCCAAACATCATACAAACGGATGCAGCAATCAATCCTGGAAATTCCGGTGGTCCCCTCATTGACACTCAAGGTAGAGTGATAGGAATTAACACAGCTATATTTTCGAATACTGGTGTCTATTCTGGAGTTGGATTTGCAATTCCATCTAA
The DNA here is from genome assembly GCA_036795955.1 of Nitrososphaeraceae archaeon. Lineage (GTDB taxonomy): Archaea > Thermoproteota > Nitrososphaeria > Nitrososphaerales > Nitrososphaeraceae > TA-21. The sequence goes on from DAIRDV010000066.1 coordinate 1,630, forward strand.
TACAATAAGTAAAGTTGTACAATCACTTATTCAGACTGGGTCATATCGTCATCCATATATTGGAATTGTTGGTCTTGGCCTTACTCCTGATTTGGCCAAGCAAATCGGATTGACTCAGACAAAAGGTTTTCTTATAACAAGTATCACAAAAGACAGTCCGGCCGAGAAAGCAGATTTACGCGCAGGGACGACTACAAAGAAGGTTAACGGAAGAGATTTTGACTTAGGGGGAGACATTATCTTAAAAATCGATAATAGAGACGTAACCAAGATTGATGATATTTTGGCATATCTTGAAAGTCAAAAACAGGTGGGAGACAAGATTCATCTAACAATTCTCAGAGATAATGCCATCACTGAATTGGATCTGGTGTTGGGAGAGAGACCTAGTCCTGACAAAATTGATTCATCAATTGAGGATTTACCGAATAAACTGCCTCCGCAAAATGGAAATGGTAATTCCCCGGAAGAACTTTATGACGAATGTGTGAGAGTTGCTGGAAAAAGTTTTTGCGATTTTCTATTCAGGAAATGACGTTACTGACAAATATAAACAAAAGTCAAATGCTTTCTCGACATTCCCCTTGATTTTCCAAAAGTCAGTTAAAATGATGTTATCCAAGTTTTTCTGATTTTACATACCATTTTCCTGAACGCATACCCAACACAATTGTTCCAACATAGTTACCTTTTTTGTATACCTTAGCAAATTCCTTCCCTAATCCAAAAAGAGAAAATAGAAGAGTATCTTTTTGGTGGTAACCCGATTCTAATACCTTCATACTTAATTTGGTGCTTGCTTTAACAATTATTTTACGAGCATCAGACCAATCACCGCTCCATGAGATTATTTCAAAATCGCCAAAGTTTTTAGATGAAATTCTGTAACCTTCTAGTTTTGCTTTGAATTCCTTTTTTTTCTCAATTGAATATGAATTCATCCAGTCTACTGCTTTAACACCCATCCCATTTTCAACCCCGAAATTGTCAGCTCCAGCCAATTGTGTAATTTCTTATGATTTATAATTTTAAACTTTTTAATATATGGTACAAAAGCTCAATTCAGAGTCCGAGAATCTGCAGTTCAATGTCTCGGTACGCATTTTAGTTTCTGTCAACATTTTATGAAAAACGAATCATTTAAGTAAACTCAGGTGAATAAATTCGATGTGTCAAGCGAAGTAAATATTCGAGAAAGTCCTAATCATTTTATAGTTCTAGATGCGATAGCAAGAGGAAAGAACAATGTCGACAAGATTTCTCGCGTTTCCAAGTTAAATAAATCTGAAGTTGAAGTAATAGTGAATGATCTCGTTTTTCAAAGATTAGTAATTATGAATGAAAAGAGAGGTTTCTTTGGTAGGAAGAAAAATGAATTGCAAATAACAGAAACCGGCATGAGTCTTCTGGGCAATAAGAAAAAGGAATTACAGGAGAAGGTTCAAGAGATGCAACAGTATTACAATAATGGAGACAAATCGCAGCTCGACTCGTTTATGGTTTCTAATAGGTCATGGGTACCTATGATGTTGTTTTCGGGCATAATGGATATTCTTTTCTTCACTTCCATGATGTCTTTATTAGGATTGGGGTTAAATCCAATGGAAAGTACTTTAGCTCAAGACGCCGCAAGTGCAGACAATAGTGGAAACGCAGATGACACATCTGGTGCGAGCGATAATTCGGATAGTTCAGGTGCAGATTCTCAAGATGTAGGAAGTGATGGTGGAGGCTTTGATGGTGGAGGCTTTGATGGTGGAGGCTTTGATGGTGGAGGCTTTGATTTTTAGTTATCTATTCAATCCATTAAAGTATGTAGGCCTCACAATCAAGTGAGTTTAATTATTCTAAAACTAGTAATTACATAGAAATGAAAGGTATGCAGGCTAGTACGTAATAGAAACCAAAATTCAAGCATTATCATTGTTTCTTCTCGTTAGTACTATTGTATGTCTTACCGTATTTCAGAAGAGTCTCTACAATGAAATTCACATCCTTCTTTGTTTTTGCGAGATGCCCAATTTTTATACAATCCCTTATATCCTTTGATTTCATCTTATGCCAAACTTGGTCTGCTATTTGATTTGCAATGTCCTTTGCGACACCATCTCTCCCGAGCATGTGAATCGAAACATCCAAAAAATTCTCAAACTTGTATTGTTTAAAGTGCAGCACCATGAATCTAGATAATAATGGGGTAAGCATGTGATTGGTCCCATTTGCAGTGGCAAAAACCCAAGTCTTCAATTGAGTATTCCTTGTCTTCATAAATTTTGTTTCTGCTATGATTCCAGTTTCCATAAGACTGAGTAGAACTGTTTGATCTCTAATGGACATGTGTTCTATTTCATCAACAATCAAGAACCTTGGTCTCTTTTCAAACAGGTAGTCTACCATACCCGATCTTGTGCTGTGGGTACCTAATGTAAAATAAGAACGTTCGAGTTTCATGCAGCCCAGCATGAATAATGTTTTTGCTGATGCTGGCGGGCCAACTAGAAGAATATGTATAGGCTTATGTGATTCCAAGGACAAGAAGAATAGTTTTTTTATATCTTCATAACCAATAATATTATCAAAAATGTCATTATGAAGAGGATTGCCTTTAATTGAATAATTGTCAGTGTCATTTCTACCGGCAGTAATTTCTTTTTCAACAGACATTTCTGCATTAATCAATTGATTTGACCGATTATAGAGTTTCCTGCAAAATCATTATGTCTAATTACTTTAATTTAGTAGACGAAATGTAAAGTCTGTTACAATTAATTTTCAAATGAGCATTGATATTATACCTTCATTCTTGCTAATTAGTACCAGCCAATCTTCATCTTGAAACTTATATAGACAAACAGCAGATATTTGACGAGTACATAGAATTTATTTCTTGTAAATCTTCTCAATCTCATCATACGATATCTGATAAACGACATATCTGCTAACTATCAGTACCTATTATTTATGGTTCGCTATTATGTGTCCAAAAAATGGGAAATTGTAATGGGTAGTGTTGATAGCCTTATCATCATAAGAGAAAAGAACTATCCACATTAAGTCGATAAGAAATTATACCATACGAGTTGTTCTACAGATTATGAATTCAACAAGGTAAATTATTATAGACTCCAGTTGCCATCAAGTCAATAATGCGCCACAGCAAAAAACTGAAAAATAATGGAAAATCAGTTGTTGGAACCAAGGATCTTTTGACGGTCAAATGGGAAAATAATCAAGTTGTAATGATTGATCAAACTAAATTGCCGGGTAGATTGGTATTTGTGAAATACAAGAAATACGAAGACGTTGCTAAAGCTATAGAACGATTAGTTGTTAGAGGAGCGCCGGCAATTGGTGTTGCAGCAGCGTTTGGGATGGCTCTAGCAGCAATTTCAAGCAACGCAAAAACTTCGAAGGCTCTTTTCAAGGACCTTAAAATCGCCTATCAAAGGTTAAGATCAACAAGACCTACTGCGGTAAACTTGGTTTGGGCTCTTGATCAAGTGATGAAGGAGGCGTCCTCAAAGAATGAAGTGAATGATATAAAAAATTCTATAATTCTAACGTCCCAAAATATGGCTACAGACGATGTTACTACAAACAAAAAATTAGGAAAGAATGGGGCTGGAATGATACGTAAGGACGAAGTTATACTTACACATTGTAATGCAGGTTCTCTTGCAACAGTCTCTTACGGCACTGCTTTGGGGGTTCTTAGAGCCGCATACGACATGGGCAAGAAGATACGTGTTATTGCAACTGAAACAAGGCCTGTAATGCAAGGTTCCCGATTAACTGCCTTTGAGCTAGATCATTATGGTATAGATTTTAGTTTAATTCCTGATACTGCGGTAGGTCATCTTATGTCTAGTGGCCTAATTAATCGCGTAATTGTTGGAGCGGATAGAATATTGAAAAGTGGTCATGTATACAATAAGATTGGGACCTATCAGGTAGCTGCCCTTGCAAAGAGGCATAATATTCCATTTTACGTTGCCGCACCAAGTTCTACCTTTGATTTGAGGAGTAAGGTGGGCGATGTAGTGATTGAAGAAAGAAATAAGAATGAATTGATGAAAATGGGTAACAAGCTGCTCGCACCAAAGGGCATTAAGATTTTTAACCCTGCGTTTGATGTAACGCCTCCTGAATTGATAACTGGAATCATTACTGAAAAGGGCATTCTGAAACCTCCATATAAAGAAAGCATAG
>DAIRDV010000067.1:0-5835 GCA_036795955.1 Nitrososphaeraceae archaeon
ATTTTGGTAGTTCTGATAATCCTTCAAGATTAGTAGATTATGAAAACGCCATAGGGATGGTTGATATCTCACATACGTTGTACAAAAATATTTCTAATATATTTGATGTTTCTAAACAAAGAGAATTAGAGTCCTTTTTAGGTGACTTGAGAAATTCTTTGCTTTCTAAGTCTGATATTCAAAGCGTAAATGTACTCATTAGAGCAATACAAACTAATCTAGCTGAAAATGGATCCATTTCTCAGACCAATGTTTCTTTACTACCATACTTTGCAAATATTAAAAATTTATTATCAAATATCAACGTAGCATTAAGAAATAACTCTGATTATTCGTCGGCCGAAAAGTACGCAACTAGTGCATACTTGGATAATTTTGAATATGTCGAAGCTCCACTAGAAAAGGTAGATCCGAAGCTTATGCATAACTTAGAGATTATGATGAGAGAGCAACTTCGAGAATCATTAAAAAAAGGTCAGCAATCAGAAGCGATTGTTCTTTTAAACAATATAACTACAAATCTTTCAACGGCTGCAAACCTATTAAATATAAATTATGTAAATCTCGAAACAAATAATAAATTAGGATATTCAATTCCCTTAAAAGGGAACACTCAATTAAATAATCTAAGTGATATTAAAGAGCTAAGCAAGGGCTTTGGTAGTTACTCTGGAATAAAGAAAGGTTTTGGTGAGAGTTCCGATTCTGAGAAGACGGGAGTAAGGCTTGATATCGATAATATAAGGATTAAATTGGTTGAACTACTTCAAAAGTATAAAGAAGGGAAAACTGACGAAGCATTTGTGTCAGCCAGATCAGCATATTTGGACAGTTATGAGGCAATTGAAACACCACTTAGGCCAATAAATCCTGATTTTACACTTGACATGGAAATAAAATTTGCAGAACTCCGCAATCTTATCCAACAACATCAACCCTATCCAAAAATTGAAGCCAAAGTAATAGAAATTAGAGCCGGACTGGATGAATCTGAAAGATTAGTAACAGGCACAGGATCACTGGCACCCTCATTAGCATTTTCCACTTCATTTTCGATAATATTCAGAGAAGGACTTGAATCAGCACTTATAATAGGAGCCATCCTGACATATCTTGAGGCATCACGAAATTTACATTATAAAAAACACGTCTATCTAGGAATTGTGATATCTGTTATTGCAACAGTCATCACATGGTTTATCGCGCAGTTTGTTATAGACATCACCGGCGCACGTAAGGAGCTAATCGAGGCAATTGCAGGAATTTCAGCTGTTGCAGTGTTATTCTGGGTAAGTTTCTGGATATTAAATAAGGTTGAAACCAAAAAATGGATTGAATTTGTAAAAGCAAAAGTTTGGCAGGCAACAACTACAGGAAGCGTAATGGTCTTCTCAATGTTATCGTTTTTTACAGTATACAGAGAGGGATTTGAAACCGTGTTATTTTATCAGGCGATGTTGTCATTTGCGAAAAATATGGAAACCTTTGTCTTTTTGGGACTGGCATTAGGTCTTGTTGTGATATTAAGTGTTGTCTTCATTATTAGAAAGCTGGGAAAAAAGTTACCACTACGTGTCTTATTTGGCCTAACTATGGGGATTGGAGCTTACATGTCAATTGCTTTTATCGGAAATGCAGTAAGAGAGTTTCAAGAAATTGGTTATATTTCTACTACACATTTGTTTGGAATAATTCCACGATTGGAGATTAACTTGGCAACCATGACTGGTATTCATCCAACTTTAGAAACCACAATTGCTCAGATCATTCTTTTGTCAGTTTATGTGGTAGGTTCACTTTATATATTGATAATGCAGCCACGTAGAAAGAAATTGGCTGCAACGTCTAGGAAATCTATGGCCAATTTAAAGGATGGAGAGAAACGATGATTTGTATTATATCTAATTTTGGAAACAAAAATGTCAAATCCATATGCAACCAAGAAAAATATTAAGGCGTAAAACTAATAACTATATTGTAACTAAGACAATGTCAAATACTGGGATGGTCAACATGAATTCTGATGAAGAGCTTTATCTGGGAACTGCTGAATCCGAACATATTGAAATGTACCTAAAGGCGATTTGGCACATGCGTGAGAAAAATGAAAAGGTAAAGGTTAGTTCTATTGCAAAGATTTTGAATGTAAGACAACCATCTGTTGTTCAAATGCTTCACAAGTTAAATAGCGCAAATCTAGTTGACTACGAAAAGGGTAATGCTGAAATGAATCTGACAGCTGAAGGGGAAGAAATAGGTGAGAGAATGATTCGGAATACGAGACTATTGGAGGTAATGATGAAGGAAGCCTTAAAAATTGAAATCGATGAAGAGATGGTGTGTGGAATTGAGCATCATATGAAGGACATATTCACAGATGCATTATGCACGCTACTGAAGCACCCTAGATACTGTCCTCATGGTTATGATATCCCGATGGGTAACTGTTGCAAAGAATAGACAACTATGTATATTTCCACTACAGGAGATTATAATCAAGATTAGTAAATATTTTTGAGAAAGATGATGTATGTCAATTGAATTCAATGATTCTTGGTATATGTTTAGGGGTAACACAAGAAGAACGGGTTCTATTGGAACTAAACCAGTAATCAAACCATCACTTTACTGGACAATAAAGCTTGGGCCGATGGTGTCCTCACCTGTTTATGAGGATGGATTTCTATACATTCTTACTCTAACAGGACGTGTTTTTTGTTTGGATATATCAAAAAGGAAGATTAAATGGCATCAAAGTATTGGAATTCCCATAGTTTCATCTCCATTAATTTTAGATAATATGATAATATGCGCCACATTTGGTAACTGGATACATGGTGATATTTTACAAGATAATATTATTTTTGCACTCGATAAACTTGATGGCCGCATAATTTGGGAGCATCATGTTAGGGGAGACTTTTTTTCTTCCCCCTGTGCTATAGGAAAGAATGTGGTCTTGGGGTCCATAGATAATAATTTGTATTGTATCAATCCGACTGGAGAAATAATTTGGCGCTATGAAACAAATGATCAAATTTGGTCATCTCCATCTTGTCATAATGATATCATCTATTTTGGATCCGACGATGGGTTCATATTCTCTGTTAATTCAGACGGATCGCTAAATTGGAAATCAAAATTAGATGGTAAAATAAGATCTTCTTCGCCTTGTCTTTATGGGGATTTAATATTTATTGGTACTTATAATGGTGGAATGTATTGTATAAACCGTTTGAATGGCGCTACTAATTGGTATAAAATTATAGAAAAACCTGTCTTATCATCTCCTCTTTTGGTAAAGAACAGAATCATATTCGGTACTTCCGATCATAGACTCTATTGCTTTGATATGACAGGTTCTAAACTATGGGAATTTGAAACTGGCGGAAAAATCTGGGCATCACCTGTGTGCAGTGAACATGATAAATTATTGTTTATTGGAGGATTGGATTCACATATTTATGGCATAAATTTCTATAGTGGAAAGCAGCAGTGGAAATTCCCAACTATGGGCAGCATCGATTCTTCACCATGTGTTGCAGATGCGATGTTATTTGTCGGCAGTAGAGATGGTATTTTATATAGTTTTGAAAAACATGTAGAGCCCTCATATATCTCTTGAGTTAAGTATTTGTTACCTCGAAGAAGAATTAAAAATTAATTAATTGGTACCCTGCTTGGCTGATATCTTGAATATTGTTCCATCGTGCTTATAGTTTGCTAGTACGTAGAGGTTGCCATCCGGTCCTAATTCTAGATCTGTGATTATTCCAAAATTTCTTCCGAACGTTATGTTAGCGGTTTCATGATTAGTATCTGCTTTCTTGTCACTCAGAGGACCGGTGAGAGCCAGATGTGTTCTAGTCTTGTCAAGAGGAAAATTGAAGATGGTGCCATTTTTGACACTACCTATAAACAGATTGTCTTTATATTTTGATCCAAAATTGTCAGTATGCATGAATAAGACAGAAGTAGGTGCTATTGTGTCTCTCCAGATAAATTCGGGGTCCCTGTATGTGCCCTTGCCTCCAAAGGTTTCCAAGTTTTCTGGATTAAATTCAGGTGTATCCTTAGAAAATCCAATCACTTCCCTCCATCCACTATTAAAACCTGGCAAGGCAAGATTAATTTCATCATCAGTGCTGCGGCCATTTTCGGTTTCCCAGAGATTTCCTGTTAAGGAGTCGAATCCAATTCCAAAACTATTTCGTAGTCCGTATGCATAATACTTATTTAACGGACTTTCATCTCCCAGAATTCCTTTATTATCAACAACACCACCATCAAGCGTAATCCTAAGCACGCCACCTCTTCCATCTGGTGGAGGGCCATCTTTGTTATTCTGAGCTTTAGTAATAAAAGTTTCATTTTGAACATAATTTAAGTTACCAATTACGAGATATACACTCTTCTTATCCGGACCCATCTTTAACACTCCTCCATTGTGAGAAGGTCCAGGTATAGTAGGAAGATCCAGGAGTAATTTTGGATTTACCAATTTACCATTGTCATATTCATATCTATATAGGCGATTTCCAAGAATTTTGCCTCCATCAATTTTCTCAGTTTCTGTGTAGAACAAGAATACATATTTCGGTTTATCTGAAATTGCAATTCCTAACAAACCTCTCTCACTTACATTTGCCACGTTGACGTCCAAAACAGTTCCAATTACGGTACCGTTTTTTATTTCCTTTACAACCCCAGTATTCTTCTCTATGACCAAGATATCATCAGGTCCCAGAAAATTCATTCCAGTTGGGAATTTAAATCCTGATGAGTATTCTTGAATCTGTAACCGTGTATCGTTTACCATAGGCTGTTCAACTTCTGTATCCGTTTGACCAAATAGATTGATATTTTGGCTCGTTAAAACAATGTATGTAGAGCCAATAAATACAATGAATGAAATTAAGCAACTATATTGTAGAGATGAGATTTGCAAGTAACGACTTCAGAAAATAACTGGATTGAATTATTTATTAACGTTTACTATTTGAGATAAATAAGTTGAGGAGTTGGATTAGCCGAAAATGTACAATTAAGATACAAGCTAGGAAGATTGTGACATTGAGTATAATTAAATTAGGATGCTCTCAGATGTAGGGAAACTAAAAAATCCATAATAAAAGCGGAAATACGCGCCGTTTCTAAACCTGAGTCAGTGTCAAAGTATTAAAAAATTATCTCTCATTTTCATGTTCTGTGAATTAAGTCATTACATAGGCTAGGATTCTTATTATTGAATCACCAGGTGATGTTTTAAGTAACTTTCTTATCTAATCTCCGTATCGAATAATTTTTGAAAATTCATATTAATCATTTTTCTTACCTTAAAACTGTATGAAAATTAAAGTCAATTTTAGAATTCTTTTGCTTTTCGGGATATTCATGATATCTGGCGTAGTATGTAACACTGCAGTCGCACAAATCCCTTCTGCTACTGGTGTAGCTGTAAAAATAGACACTCCGGTAGATTCAACCAATTTGCCCTCCGGTGATCTAACTATACACGGCACTTCTTCTGACGACGATACTACTAACTGTCAGGTTTACGCTGACTGGAACGATCTTAAACCAATGCAGAATGTTTCTGCAAATGGTCCTAAAGGCATCTCTGACTTTTCAAAATGGAGTTTTACATACACTGGAAATTATCACAATATAGTTGAAGGTCAGAATGAACTAACTTCAAAAATAACATGTTATGATAGTGGTCAAAATGCCACCTCAAAATCCTATTCTATCAACGTTACGGGAACTCAAGCAGCGAACGGAAACTCAAGTGATTCTCTTCAACAAACCAAAGAAAAATCAGTAATAGAATCTAAC
>DAIRDV010000068.1:0-5774 GCA_036795955.1 Nitrososphaeraceae archaeon
GGTTGTCATACAATCGCCAACATTTTGTGAATATGCGACAGCAGCCCGGAAGGTAGGAGCAAAAATAAAGCATGTCGCAATAAATAATCGGCAACCTGATATTGAAGGATTATTGGAAAAATTAAAGAATTCTGATGCAATCTTCTTCTGCAATCCTAATAACCCAACAGGCATTTTTTCTTACAATGTTATTGAAAAGTTAGTAAAAAAGATAGACAAATCCAAAATGATACTCATAGATGAAAGTTTTATTGAATTCGTTGATGAGGATAAACATCCAAGGAGTTTTATAGAAAAAGTACACGAATTTCAAAATGTGGTTGTCTTACGTTCGTTGACAAAATCATTCGGACTTGCAGGATTGAGGTTAGGATACTGTGTTTCACATCCTAATATTGCGAACAAAATTTCACGTAATACAATAACTTGGAATGTGAACGGATTAGCCCAGCTAGCAGGCGTTACTGCTCTAGGTAATATTTCTCACCTAAACGCTGCCAAAAAAATCATAAAGTCTGAACGAGAATTAATGTACTCTAAAATAAATAATAATCTGAATTCCTTTTCCGCTAGCATGTCAGATGTAAATTTTTATTTGATAAAATCTGACATTATTAGTTCAAAGAAACTTCGTGACTTTTTGCTTAATAAAAAGGGAATACTCGTCAGAGAATGCAATGACTTCACAGGCTTGAAAGACAAGAATATGTCCATTAGAGTTGCAGTAAAGACACATAGTGAAAATTTAGAATTATTTGATTCTTTGGAGTCAATTGACAGATGACCGCAAAGCTACTAATGATACAGGGGACTTCATCTGGGGCCGGAAAGAGTACTTTGGTTATAGCTTTTTGCCGAATATTTTCAGACATGGGCTACAGAGTATGCCCATTTAAGGCTCAAAACATGACCTCCAACTTCCACGCGCTTAAAGAAAAAAAATCAATCAAATTAATGGCAAGAATACAGGCTGTTCAAGCAGTAGCTGCCAGAATGGAGCCTGACATAAGAATGAATCCAATATTGTTACGACCACTTGGTAACGAAGTTAGTGAAATAATTATGGGAGGGCAAAAAGTTTTGAAATTAAGTGCGGAAGAATATTACAGTAGATTCGTTCTGCAAAAAGGATTTCCCAAAGTACTGCAAGATTTAGAAAGTCTTCGGAAGAGCAATGATTTGATAATAATAGAAGGTGCAGGATCTCCTGCTGAAATTAATTTATCACAATATGATATTGCAAACATGGTTCTTGCCGAAAAAACTAATTCAACCGTAATTTTGGTATCCGATATAGAACGTGGAGGATCCTTCGCTTCAATTGTAGGAACAATAAACTTACTTCCAACTCGACAAAGGAAATATGTAAAGGGAGTGATAATTAACAAGTTCTTGGGTCAAAAATCCATATTAGCTAAAGGTATCACTTCTGTCGAAAAACTAACCGGAAAAAAGATCTTGGGAGTAGTCACTAAAACAGATTTCGATATTCCAAATGAGGATTCATTGGATAGAAAAAAATCAAAATCGTCATATACCAAGAGCTACCTTAACGAACAAATTGACTTTGTAGCGCAGACCGTTAGGAATAACATCGACATGCAATATCTTTCAGATATTTTGAAAATGGAATGACTAATGGATTCTGGATTTATTTTACTAACACTTGCAATTGGTACCGGTTTTTCATTTATTTTTATAGATCCTCCAAATAGTATTCATCCTGTTTCGTGGTTTGGGAAACTAGTAAGCTATTTCATACCCAAACTAAAAAACAATAACCCCAAACTAGAAAAACTAAACGGGATAATTTTTTCATTTACACTGGTAATTGGAATTTCTTTGGTTTCATATTATGCTTCAAGTATAATTTACAAATTATTTGGAATTCTTGCTTTAATGATATTCTCAATATTGGTACTCAAATTTACTATGGCCATATTGACTTTAGAAAGACATGTTCAAGCAATTACCTGCAACCTCAAGGAAGAAAATTTGGATGGGGCAAGAAAGAATCTTTCACGAATTGTAGGAAGACAAACTGATACTCTTGATAGTCAACATATATTATCTGCCACAATAGAATCAATAGGCGAAAACATGGTTGACGGGATAGGATCTGTGATATTTTATTATTCATTATTGGGCCCTCCGGGGGCAATTGCGTTTAGGATTATCAATACACTTGATTCCATGATTGGTTATAGAGATAACTACCACAAAAATATGGGTTGGATGTCCGCAAAGCTTGATACTGTTTCAAATTATCTGCCTGCTAGGATTTGTGCGCTTTTGCTAATTATTTCTTCCAAGTTAATTGGAGGTGATTGGAAATATTCCATCATGATTATGCGCAAGGATCACAAAAATACCCCCAGTATTAATGGTGGATATCCTATGTCCGCATTGGCCGGGGCTCTTAAAGTGAAATTAGAAAAAATTGGTTTTTATGAATTGGGTACCAACATCGAGCCACTTTCAATTGAAAAATGTAATACTGCATTAACATTGGTAAAATTATCAATTTTATTGTTTTTTATTCTAATTTCGTTGCCAATGTTAGTATCATTATCCTATATCGGCTGGTGGGAATTCCTGTATGGTTTTTGAACCATTGATATCTACTCTTTCGTTTTTGACGATTATTCCCATTTCAAAGTATGGCTTTGATCTACGAGTCATAGCGAGAAATATGTATTTTTTTCCGGTAAGTGGCGCAGTAATTGGGTTGATAGTAGGAATTGTGGGATTTTATGCGTCAACATTCCTGACACCGTATATCTCTAGTTTCATTATATTGGTAACATTGGTTTTGATTACCGGCCTTCATCACATAGATGGATTGGCTGATTTTGCTGATGGAGTTATGGTAAAAACAGATAGGGATTCTAAACGAAAAGTAATGTCCGATCCGGCAGTAGGATCGGCAGGCGCCAGCGCTTTAATTATTAATTTCATAGGTCTATTTATTGCAATATTAAATTTTGATTCATCTTCTAGATTATTCTACGCCATTATTGTGTCTGAGGTGATAGCAAAATATGTCATGGTATTGCAGGCGACCGTCGGTGAATCCGCATGGACTGGTTTTAGCTCACCATTTACAGTGGAAATGAAAAATTTATCCAAAATAATCACGTCAATTATTCTCGCGGTAGCGTTGGTTTTTGTGTTACAAGGCATTGCGGGTCTACTAACTTTGGGAATTGTAATAGTTATCGGTATTATCATTTTCTATGCGGCTTACAGGAATTTTGGTGGTGTGAGTGGTGATGTTTTTGGAGCTTCCAATGAAATTTCCCGTTTGGCATCTCTACTGATATTGTCTACAATAACAATTTGAAATGACACAAGAAATGCTAGCTTTGATCATGTGTGGTGGTAAAGGTGAGAGGATAAAAGATTTTTGTTCAGATAAGGCCATGCTGAAGTTTAATAATAAGCCATTAATTGAACACGTTCTAATATCGTTGATTGCTTCTAAGCAATTTGAGCGAATCTACGCTGCCGGAAGTTGCAATAGTAAAGTTACTTTGGAATTCTTGAAAAATCACAATTACTACCACAGTGGTGCACTTGAGGTGATGGAGACATCCGGTTTGAACTACTCAACGGATCTTACATATGCATTGGAAAAATTGAAACCTGCAGTTGTCTTAGTCTTGCCTTCCGATATGCCATTGGTAACTCCCGAATTGATTAAGAGAATAGTATCTAAATGGAAAGGAGATAGAAATTGTATTTCAATAATAATGGACAAGCAATATACTACAAGCCTTGGTTTGGTTCCAAGTTTTAGGGTGAAGCAAGGGAACAAAGAATACTTTCATGCCGGAGTAACAATTTTCGATACATCCAAAATGAACGCCCGAAAAAGAATTAAAGAATACTATTTGAGGCTTGACGACGAAAGAATCGCATTTAACATAAATACAAAAAAAGATTTTTTCCTACTTGAGAATTCAATCAAGCGTACTGAGGATTTCTCCTAAGATAGTAGCCCTGCCGCCAGTTTTCTTCAATATAGGATTCCCACATGATTTGCAGTTAATATCATTTGTTGAGTGGGAAAAAATGACTTGCTTTTCCTGGCAACTGTTACATTGTACGGACAAAAAGTTACTCTTTGGTTTTGGAATCAATATATTTTCTCTTTTCATTTCATATCACCTAATTAAGGTTGAATCTCCAATTTACGCATTCGCATGCCTTCCTTCATAGTTTTACGATGACAATTCTTACAAGTATATCTTAAAGTAATCTTTTTTGTAGTCTTGGCAGTTCTCTTGAGTTCTGGAAATTTCTGTCCACCATACCCTTTCTTATCCTCTGCATGTCTTCTTGCACCTTCTGCTGTTTTTCTATCCTTGCCCTTCTTGTAAATAGCTACAGATTGATCAGTATGCTTCTTGCACTTTGGACAGAATTTCTTCAACTCTTTCTGCATCTTCATATTTTCAAATAGCGACCTGTGGGTAATTTAAGGGAAACGTACATCTATTAGTGTACGCGCGCCTCTGCAGAGTAAATTTTTAATGAATTTCTAAATTTTGAGCTAAGAGAATCTTAGCTATGCCTATTAGCTAGAGAAAATCTAATATACTGATTATTTTTATACCACAATAATAATGTTCGAAAGCGTAATTCTACAAATGGTACCGGCAAATATGGACAGTTTCGGAGTATGGATACCTCTCACATTCGGATTGGCTGTTGGTCTAGGTTATGCAATAGCATCAGCTCTTCGAAGGTCAAAGTAGTATCTTACCGACTTTTTTTCTTTTTATTAACGCGGAGTTGATTCATCATTATGATTAAAAAAATACTAACAAATACTACTAAAGAAAGGAAAATTAAAGTTGGTGCGGGGCAAACCACAAGCTTCCTTTGGGAAGGCGAAAATGTATTCTCTACACCCTCAATGATTTCAGAGATGGAAGAGACTTGTAGATTATTGCTAAAAGAGGAATTTTTACAAGATAAAGACTGGGACTCAGTAGGGACCTTGGTAAATGTGCAACATTTGAAAGCGACTCCCGTTGGGGCGGAAGTTAAATTAAAAGCTACAGTAGTGGAGGTGAAAGACAGACGGATAACCTTTGAAGTAGATGCGTTTGACAATATTGAAAAGATTGGTGAAGGGGTGCACGAAAGAGCTGTGATTAACGTCCCTGAATTTAGAGAAAGATTCAGTAAGAAATTAAAAAAATTGGAAACTTCCTAATGATAGATTTGTAAAACATTTGCATTTGATTCGATATAGATTCATTTTTTTCCTACTTTTAAAAATTGAAAATGAATTTTTGTTTTGATATGCTGACTATGGGGACCGAATAAAAGTTTATATGATATATTTCGAGTCTGTAGATTTGTATGGCCCAGCAGCCTTCTCCGAAAAGTGGAGGTAAGGTATCCAGACGCGACTTTATAAAACTCATGGCTGCTGCCGGAACTGTAATGACATTTGCACCCTTTGTTGACTGGGGAAAGTTTTTACCAAATCCGACGGGTCAGTCAAACGAGAGACAAAAGGTAGAACTTCCTGACGGTTCTCAAGCCAATGTCAAATCTTTTCCTATAAATCATGCAGAAGCTGTGATTTACCCAAAATCTACTGATCCAGTTTTAAATAAAGAAGCTTTTCGAACTTGGCAGTTTATTAGATTACCTGAAGAACTAGGTGGAAAAAAGAACGACGTTTCTGCCTTTAGAATGTATAGCATGGTGTGCCTTCATCTTTGGTGTCTGTGGAAATACTGGCCACAAGATGGAAG
>DAIRDV010000069.1:0-5745 GCA_036795955.1 Nitrososphaeraceae archaeon
TTTCCTACTCTATGATTCGATTGTCGATTACGCTAGTTCTCCTCTTATAGAAAAAGTTAGAGGATAAATTTAACATGATTTGGTGAATGTCGTAATATAGTAGAACTTGGAAAAAATGACATTCGAGTCCAATTTCAATTAAAGTTACCACAGATAAGTCATAATATCTAGATTCTCTTATAGTACAACAGTGCATTCTTATATGTGAGAGAATACAGTAAGACGTGGACGGACAGGGAATTGAGTAGTAATATTTTTTCGGAAACAGAGATTGACTTTAGAGAGCGATACAGCAGCTACCTAAAGACTATGAAACAACGAATTTACGATACATATCTAGGATTCAACGAATTGGACGACGAACGAAAAATGGTTAACCAGCAAGTTGTAAGGACGCCAGGACGTAGAGGCGAGGTTATTAAGAATGAAGAGATTGATAAAGAATTTTCTAGGCGATATGTTGAGTATAAAAAAAGTAATGAAATATTCTGATTGAATTCTGGACTTTATGAGATCACGCAAGTCCTAGACCAATTATATGAACTGTTTTATCTAAAATTCAGTACAACCATTAAATAATCAAGATTTTCTTGATTTCTAGAATAAATCTAAAAAAAACGGGCAACAAATTAAGCCCAAATTAGGAGTTTTACTTCTAAAGATTAACCTTCTACTAAAGACTAATACTTTCGTTCGTGTGATGGATTTTTTTACACAATTTGTGCTTTTGCGAAGCGATCTCCCACACTGGTAATTCTTATGTTCGTTTTTTGTCCACTTTTTGCACCTTCAACAAATATTACAAAACCTTGGATCCTAGCAATTCCGTCGCCTCTCCTACTTATTTCAGATATTTCAACTTCGTATTCCTTTCCCATTTCTACCGGTTTTGGACTTCCAAAACCACTTCTATAACTCATAGTTAGGATAAAGTCTTCTATGCCCGTAATATTAATGAACGCAATTATAGGACATGTCGCTTCTACATTTCGAAATAAAATACCATTTAATAGTATCAGCGCAATTCTTAAGATGAAGATTTCCATTTAAACAGGTGTATGAGCAAAGAGGATACAAACATACAGAAAATTCACAATAACTAATTTCAATGTTAATAAAATATGGCTTAAAAATAAAGTAATTTTACATCATTTCAACCAATGGATCTATGAATTGGGTCTGATTTGATTAGAATCAATTCTTTTTCAATTAGCAGAATGTCATTGTATAGATGTCCTTACTGAAACAATTAGGCGTTAATTACCCTAACTTTGCTTAATTGCATCGGCACATTTATCACAATACTTTTCTATTATTATCGCTCCAACAGTACTATATTTTACTAACTTGGTCGCAGGTTCTCCGCATCCTATACAAAATCTTGAATTTTTCTCTGCACTTGATGTAAAGGGTTCAATACTCTTCAATGTCTTTTCTATCATTTAATTCTCTAATTATATAGAATGAATGTACATTATAAACTAAATAGAATGCAATTCTTCGTATTCGCTTAAATTAGCAGATTGAGGTGAATGCACGCACAGTTTACGCATGTATGAAATCTTTATAACACCAGAAAATTAGGTCAAAATAATTCAAATTAGCTTAAATTGTGTTTAAATCTGCTCTAATTTGAATCTCGGTCTAGCTCGGAGTAGTTTTGTTTAAGTTCAATTAATTTCGCGGGCGAGACAGGTATCACAATATTTTTCGACAAGTGTCGCATCGACCATATCATAACTTGCAATTTGAGTTGCTACACCACCGCAGACGGAACAATAACCACCTGCTTTCTCAGACATGAATCTTTTTTTTACACTTTGAGATACTCTAGGGTTTGAGAGCATGTTTTGAAGATTTTTGAGTTGCTCCTTAGATCGGTTAACCGGTCGTACTGTAGGGTTTGGTCTATCCTTATCACTATGATGATTATTTCGGTAAAAAGAGTCATGCATGCTTGCTGTACACATTGATCATATATCTATCTATTTGACTAGTATCAGAAATTATTTGCTTTTTGTATGATTTTGCTTATTTTTTTGGAAACAAACAGTGAATGTCGGTGTTTAAGATACTTGAGATCTTCAGAGTCATGAATATCAACCTGGCCATAGTGATCCGAATTATCATTTTTGGGTAAATTCTATTTGGGTAGGCACCTATTCAGTAGAAATATTTTTGATTTTCATATGCTCAAGGGGCTTTTTCTAAACATTACCAATGTTCTTCAAATGGTATTAGGAATAAACTAGCGATAACTACAATTCCTACAATCATTCCTATTGTGCAGATGTTGGATTTTATGTATGTTAATGGTTTCATATGAATATTTTAACACATGCAATATTACTAATATCGTAGACATTTAAGCTTAGAACTTATACTGAATTCTGATTTCTAAAAATTAAAGTAAGAACATGCATGAAATTATAATTGTAAAAACAAATTATCAATTCAATTATATCCTAATTTGTAGGAGCAGGGCTTGTTTTCAGATGCCAGGCAGTTATTTTGTTCAAAAAACAAGTGAATTGATTTCCATTTATTATTTGCATTATAATTTTCATTTTACTAATTTTGAAATGAAACGATACTAATAACTGAGAATTATATTAGTTGATTTCATTATCTTGAATATTAGTAGTCAGGGTTTGATAGGTATCAATACATCTTTATTGTGCATAATAGTTCCATAATTTGAATAATTTTGGAAAATAATAAGTGCGATAAGTGTAACTTGACAATTCATCCTAATTTCGTAGGTAATCATAAATGTGATCATCAAAATTGTCCAGTTTGTAAGGCCCCAATTACTCCTTCACAATATTGGCTACACCTGAGATCACATCCGGGACATGAAAACGATAATCCACCAACACCAAAGAGAAATATGTTTGAGAATAGAAGAAATGAAAGCCATTCCAATTATGGTAATTATCAAAGAACCTAGTCAAGAATTAACTTATTTTTTAATGTAGTCAAAGTGGCTCTAGCCGTTGATTATCCGGTGTCCTCATTTCTAAAATGGATACTTCATATTGTTGATTTCAGGAAAAAATAAGGTATCAGGACTCATTACAATTCTGGAAAGCCGCAGTTAGATTAGCATTTTTCAACGTAAACTACATTCGATAGAATTGCGTGATAAGCTTGTTTTGCAATGGTTTAGATATTTTTCAAGAGCAGTTGTTAAGTTAAATCATGGTTCTTTTTAGCAAGATGTGATAGCGCCTAGTGGAAAGCGTATAAATCAGATGGAGAAAATTACATTATGAAAATTGGGATTATAGGTTCCGGAGACGTAGGACGCAAACTTGCAGATGGATTTATTGAACTTGGACACCAAGTTAAGATAGGCTCACGTGATCCAAACCAAAGTAAGATTACTGAATGGATAGACAAACACGATAAAGAAAAAGCATCAGCAGGAACATTTGCAGAAACAGCGAGTTTTGGTGAACTCATCGTATTAGCTACTATTTGGCAAGGAACAGCCGATGCGATTAAATTATCAAATCCAAAAAATCTCGCCAAGAAAATTGTTATTGATGTAACTAATCCATTAGACTTTACTAAAGGTATGCCACCAAGTCTTGCTTTAGGTCACACAGATTCTGCAGGAGAGACGGTTCAAAGATTGTTACCTGATTCCAAAGTTGTTAAGGCTTTTAATATAGTTGGAAATCCTCATATGGTACACCCAGATTTTCCAGGCGGTAAACCCACTATGTTCATATGTGGGAACGATGAGGAATCTAAAAAGATTATTACAGATGACATACTTTCAAGGTTTGGCTGGGAAACAGTCGATATTGGTGGAATAGAAGGTTCTAGGGTTCTAGAACCAATTGCTCTTCTATGGATATTACACTATTTCAGAACTGGTAACGGAGATCACGCGTTTAAACTACTAAAAAAATAAGAGCTCTACGAAAACATGAAATTCATAAGGATTCCTGAACATCAGAAATTGGCGCTAACAGTCCGGATACAATAAGTAAAGTTACTTTTTCTGAAAATATTGTATTGTTGTCTTGGTCCAATTTACCTAAACCAATAAGGTTTAATTATTTAATTGTCAGATACTAATTAGAACTTAATGTCCGAAGTTAGCAAGTCTTTTCACCCAGACGATGTAGATGTTTCAATTTCCGAAGTCAAAGATGGTATTTATCGAATTTCAGGTTTTGTAGAAAGATATGGTATCACATTTAATCAATTCTTGATCCAAGATGAGAAACCCACACTCATTCATACTGGGCCTATTGGGATGTATGGTAAGATAGAGCAAAAAGTAAAGGAGGTTATGAATCTTGAAAACCTGTCTTATGTTGCATTTTTACATTTTGAAAGCGATGAATGGGGCGGCATGGAATTTCTCAAATCACCCAAGGCAAAACTCGTATGCAGTGATTTGAGTTCAAAGTTAAATCTAACAGGCTGGTTTAACGTTCCCTGTGATCATGTCTCATTTTGGGATAATGAAATTCTCAAAATAGGTAAACATACTCTTAGATTTATCATGACTCCACATGTGCATCATTGGGACAGCATGATGATATTCGAAGAGACCACGAAATCCTTATTTCCATCTGATCTTTTTATTCAACCCGGTAACAATAAGCCAATAATTTCAAACGATCTTTCAGATGCTATGATTCAGTTGTATAGGGCGGTAGGAATTTTTGGAAGTGAAGAACCAGTAAGGCAAACCACTAAACGGCTTGTAAATCTTGAACCCCGTCTTGTGTTACCAATGCATGGATCATGTATAGATGATTCCATGTTTCCTTTGTACTCTAATGCAATAATGAAAAATGATTTTGCATACTCGGGCACCATACTGGGACAAGAGGTAACTGTAGTTACATGAGATCAACAATTAAACCTACAAATAAAAAACCCAAGTAGACAAGGAACCCCAACGAATTCGCGATTGTAATATCGGGACCTAAAATTTGTTAACTATTAGGTTTTTCTGAATCTTTATCCTTGTCCACAGTCTTTTGTACTTTCTCATTATTCCTTAATTCATTCAATCTTTCTTTCTGCAAGTTTTCAATAGCTGATATACTATATGCAATTTTCCTCAAACTTTTTTCCATACTTTCAATTTGTCCACTTTTCTTTAGAGCCCAAATCAATAGTATACCGGATACCAGACCGCCGAAACCAACTAAAGCTAAAGAGGAGACACCTGCAAGCGCTGCAATATTTCCAATTTCAGTAGGTTGGGTTTCTATCTTTGGACTAGCCACAATTGCAGCTATAAAGCAAATTACACCGGCCACAATGATGATGACAGCAATGACATATCCAACAGTTCTCCAAAATCCCATGGTCTATAAGGCAAGATTAAGACTATAATTAATCTGAATTTGGTAACATCATTACCTAAATATGTTCTAAGGTGACGATGCTTAAAGTGATTTCGTAAGCTGTTTGAGAACCATCTTGTTATCAGGTAGGATCGAATCAAAAAGATTTTGAATGCCAACAATCGGCATTGTTATTTATTACGAGGTACTATGACGATTCTTGTAGTGTTAGATTACCTATTCCTTTAAGACCATCTGTTTTATTATGAATAGGTGGATTTCCCCCTCCTTCTGTTAGGTTATCAATTGGCGGAATCCCTCCAGGTGGTATTCCTCGAGGTGGTATTCCTCCACCACCAGTTTGATTATCTATAGGTCCACCAGTTTGATTATCTACAGGCGGCATTCCTCCACCACCAGTTTGATT
>DAIRDV010000070.1:0-5694 GCA_036795955.1 Nitrososphaeraceae archaeon
AACCTAACTGCTAATGTTCCTGTACCTGAAGCTAACCTAACTGCTAATGTTCCTGTACCTGAAGCTAACCTAACTGCTAATGTTCCTGGATCTAATATTTCTCAAAATAAAAATTCTGATCTAGTTACTCTTGATATTAGTGTAAAACAAAATCCAATTTCCCCGGGGGAGGAGCAGTCAATAACCCTAACAACCTTTGATCCAATTACTGGAGCACCTCTTGATCCGCTATTCGTTCGTCTCATTATTAAGGATCCCTTAGGAAATGTCATCAAGGATTATACAGACAATGATGGAAAACTATCACCTTCCTTTGTAATCGGTGAAAATGATGTTGGAACTTTTACAATTTTAGGAACGGCACTACAGGCGGGGGTAGAAAGTACAAAGTCCTTGACTTTTCAAGTCAAATAATTTGTAATTCGCCGTTATTTTGACAAATTAATGTCAACCAAACAAATACTACATTACGTCTACATCATGTGGTTGACTTTCAGTGATACCTGCTGGAGTAATCTTTACAAATTCGGCATTACGTTGCATCTCTGCGATATTTTTCGCTCCACAATAACTTAATCCCGACCTTAATCCACCTACAAATTGCTTGATTAAATCAGTAACACTTCCCTTGTACGGTACCATCGCCTCAACACCCTCAGGAACATAGTCATTAGGGTCCTCTCCATCTATTACCTGTGAACCTTCTTCTCTGTATTTTCTGCCTAGGGATGCATAAAATGATGCCATACCTCGATACATTTTGAATTTCTTTCCATGTCTCACTATTGTTTTGCCTGGACTCTCATCAGTTCCTCCGAAAAGACTACCAACCATTACAGTGGACGCTCCTGCAGCCAAGGCCTTTATAGCATCTCCAGATGTCCTTATTCCCCCATCTGAAATGACAGGCACATCATGTTCATTCGCTACTTTAACCCCATCTACAACGGCAGTTAATTGCGGAACTCCAGAACCTGTGATAACTCTAGTTATGCATATTGAACCAGACCCAACACCAATCTTTACTGCATCAACTCCAGCTTTGATGAGATCCTGTACACCATGGCCTGTAGCAACATTTCCGGCAATTAATTCACAAGTTGGAAATGCCTTTTTTATCATATGAACTGCATTTATTGCATTATCGCTATGACCATGTGCAATGTCTACAACAATTATATCAGTTCCTGCATTTAGTAACTGTTCAGTTCGATCTAGATAATCACCTTTTACTCCAACAGCGCCGCCAACCAATAATCTGCCTTTCTTGTCTTTTGAAGCCAAAGGATATCGTTCCATTTTCATAATGTCTTTGCTGGTGATGAGTCCCACAACATTATTTGATTGATTGATAACAGGTAGTTTCTCTATTCTGTTTTTATGCAGGATTTGTTTTGCCTCCTCAATTGAAATACCCTGTTTTGCGGTAACTAGTTCCTTCGTCATAAGATCCTTTACCTTGTTATTGGTATTATATTGAAACATGATATCTCTATTGGTAATGATACCTACCAATTTTTTTGACACATCATCCATTACCAACAAACCAGACACACCAAGCTCTTGCATCAGCTTTGACGCTTCATCTGCAGTTTTTGATGGTGAAATAGTATAGGGCTGTTCGATAATGACCGACTCTGAACGTTTTACCCTTAGAATTTCATCGACTTGATCTGCAATTGTCATAAACCTATGTATAATGCCTATTCCTCCTTCTTTTGCAATTGCGATTGCCATATTTGATTCAGTTACGGTATCCATATTTGCGCTGATGAGTGGAATATTTAATGAGATATTTCTGGATAATCTTGTCCTTAAATCAGTCTGAGACCTCGATATTATAGGAGACCGTTTTGGAATAAGGAGAACGTCATCAAAAGTTAAACCTTCTTTTACTTCCAATATTTCCTTGATTTTTATATTTGTGTTGGGATTATAAGCGTTTTCTTCCGAAACGTCTTTTTGAATATACTAAGCCATGCTAAGACCAGGCGACCCGTTTTTGGTTATTCTTTGAAGCAAATCTAAGCACATTTTAGTTTCTTTTACATCATGCGTCCTTATGATGCTTGCACCGTTTAGAACACAGACAATCTGGCTAATTAAGGAAGGAATTAGACGCTCTGATTCGGTCAAATTAAACAATTTTCCAATAAACGATTTTCTTGAGACTGAGATGCAAATTGGATTTGAAATCTTTGACATGTTATTTAGACCTGATATGATGTTGAGATCCCGTTCATACCAATTATGGTGAGAAATCTTTGTAAAGAAGGGATTATTTCCTGTAGATCTAAAAAAGCCAATCAGGGGATCAATTATGATCTTGTTGTCACTAATACCATTTTCGTGTGCTAAGTCAAGACTTTCTTGCAAGATCTCAGTTGTTTCTAAAATGTCTCCAGACATGTAAGTATTAGTTTTTTTTCCGTAGGCACCCACAATAACTGGAAGTTTGGATAAAAAAACGATTTCCTTCATTCTCTCATCATATTTCAATCCAGTAACATCGTTAATTAGATCTACGCCCAACTCTATAGAAGCCTCAGCCACCTCTGCCCTCGGAGTATCTACAGATATTGGAATCCTGCAGACTTCCTTCACAGCCTTAATCGAATATCGCATTCTTTCTATCTCTTTTTCTACTGAAATTGCCGTATCCAAGTATGGTGCAGTTGACATTGCCCCAATATCGATAATATCCGCACCCTCCTCTTCGATCTCTCGAGCCCTCTCAGAAATTATTTTTTTGCCGATGGAAATTGATTCTTTATAAAAGGATTCTGGACTTACGTTGAGAATTCCCATTATTTTAGGAGTCCCGTTTCCAATTTCGAGATTGCTTATTTTCACTTTTTTCATTATTTATCTCACTCGTGCAAAACAGAGCGTATCAAATTGTTGTTAAACAATCTTTAATAAACTATGAATTTATTTATACAAAGCAGTTTTTCGATCAATAGTTTTAATATAGGTTAAATTGCAATTTAACATGAGAGATAAAGATTTGAATACTTCCATACTTAGACGTTTTGGAGAAACATAATGACAAGAACTCTTGACAAAACTCATACTGTCCTGTCATATGTTGAAGGAAGCCTCAAAAATGCCATCGTTATGAACGAGAACGTCAAGGAAAACGGCTTCATATTTTCTCTAATTAATCCCCCTGTTCCACTAGGAGGAAACATAGTATCTCTTGATATTTACGTTGATGAATTACCTCTATCAAAAAAATCAATCCAAATTGCAACATCAGACACAATAGTTAATGCCGCCGCATTGTCTGAATCACAACCTCTTCAATTCAAGCCATTTCAGAGTGCCAGATTTCTTGTGATAGGTGTGGAGTTGGAAACTCAGAAGAAACACAAAATAACTATAATGAGTAAGCTTGAAGGATTTGAGCAAATAATCATTCCATTTACGTTTGTGGATTATGCAAGCAACAAGAAAGAAAAAGTAATAATTTCATCAAATTTGCCTGAGGAATCTGATTCACAGGTATATGGAGAAACCATGTTCATGAATTTCGCTTCGCCTCTTGTTCTTTCAGGAAGAAAGGCATACATTGTTTGCTCATCTAACGGGGCCCTTTCAGCAAATTGGACCTGGATGGGTGCGAGGTACGATAACGGAGGACTATATGTTCCTCCAGCCAGAGCGTTTGGAAGAATTATTGTAGAAATTTCTGTGGATGAAGGCGTAAGAAAAAGACTTCCGACTTTTGTCATTTCCTCTAGGCATGAAAATGGAAGTTTAAGCACTCATCATGAAGTTGCGGGTATCCATGTAAAAAGAACATTATTTGTTCCAATCGAAAATAAAGGATTTGTTCAGATACTTAATTTTGACAATGAAAAAAGTAATGAGTTATTTCCTTCAAATACTAAAAACCAATCGAAAAAGAAAATTAGAGTTCATTTCCTAATTGATGGTAACATTACAAGCTATGGACTGGCTGCAATTTCTCAAAGTAATTTTTCAAGATATTATAAATCGGAAAATTGTTTACAAATAAGGACTATTGCAAAAAAAGGTGTTGCCCATTATTTTGGAACAATAGGTATTTCTCCCAAAACTTTCAAGCCATCCAAGATACTAACAGATTCTTTTGATAATGATTTAGAATTATCATATGATATAGAGCTTGAAGAGGGGTTGACAAAAGAGTTGGCCCTGATAGGAGCCGGCGATTTCACTAGTGCTCAGGAGTGTCTGGAAGAATACAAAAACATTAGAGATAATTACCAAAAATTATACCGAGAAACAAAGGATCATCATAATAATATTTCAGCATCTTCGTTTACCATTCATCACGCCCCTTCAAGTTCAATTTCAAATTCTGTTATCGTCAAATTAGCCAAGGCGCTGAAAAAGGCAAAGACAGCTTTGGAATATCTCAAGGCAAATTATGATAATTTAGGTGAAGGAATAAGCGCAGGACTTCCAAGATTTCCTAATTATTGGGCCCGTGATACCGGATGGTCATTGAGAGGCTATTTATCCATGGGTCAATATGATTTTTCACGCCGTGTTATTGATAATTTTCTGAAACGCCAGGCAAAATATGCCCATAATGGCGCAGTAAGAGGTGAATTACCAATGGTCATTAGTGGGAGAACATTTCTCCATAACACTACATATGGTTCGGCGGACTCGACCTTTTTGTTTCCTTGGGCAATACGTGAATATGTTCATGGTACTGGTGATACACAATATCTCACAAAAAGATGGGCATCCGTAATTGATCTAATTAATTCCGGTTTCCTCAGGGATATTGACAATGATGGTTTTATCGAGCATGGCTTTTCTGGTACAGCAGAAAAACTGCCGATTCAAGACTCTACTTGGATGGATCATATAGACAGAAGAAAGAGCGCAAATGACGTACAAGCATTATTTTATGAAAGCTTACTAATTGGAAGCGAGTTAGCTACGATAGTTGATGATAAAGAGAACGGTAGACATTGGCTTTCATCTGCTCAAAAATTGAGGGAAAGGATTGATAGTGAATATTGGGAACCGAAGCTGGGATTTTATTATGATACTATTCGTAAGGATTTGACGAAAGATACTAGTATTCGTCCAAATTCACTAGTCCTATTGCTTACTGAAGTTGTAAAGGATCAACAGAAGGCCAAGTTAGTACTTGAAAGATTAGAAAAGGAGGACTTAACGACCCCATGGGGTATAAGATCATTGAGTAGTTTGGACTCCAAATATCATCCCTCACTTTATCATGATGGGGCCGTGTGGCCGCTAGTTACTGGTTGGGCCGCTATAAGCGAAATAAAAAATCAGAGAACTCAACAGGCACTCGATTATCTCTCAATAATGGCTGACCGTATTATTTCCGAAAATGGGATGTTTGCAGAAACTTATCGTGGGGATAGACCTGAGCCCTTTAATTCATGTATTCTTCAAGCCTGGTCAGTGGGATTATACGTTTATGCGCTACGTGAATTAATGTTGGGTATTAAACCAAACATGATAAAAAATAATATCTGTCTGGAACCAAAATTGCCTGACTCTATAAGATCCGATCTTAACAATCTCAATTTTGATCATTTTATTAGTACAAATGAAGGACTCAGTAAAATTAGCATATCAGTTAGGCCTGATAGAGACAGGATTACTATAACGCCAGAACGAAATGACTTGAAATTGCCTGAATTCTCCAGTTCAACATAT
>DAIRDV010000071.1:0-5650 GCA_036795955.1 Nitrososphaeraceae archaeon
TATTTTAAGGTTAATATTGTAACATTGAAATTCTTCTGATCTCATATCACGATATAAAATATGATATGAAAATACATTAATCACGAAATTCGAGGAATTCTAGAATATGACGGGTAAAAGGCAGTTTGTGATCGAGCTCCCTATTCTTATTCCCTCAAGCTAATAAAAAAAGAGAATTAAGACATACTCTAAAGATTCTTCTTGCACAGAATTTAATGAAAGAAAATCCCGATTTAAATAAAATATTTACTATTATATGGTAAAAGATGTCTGGTTATTTTTGTCAATTAGCTAACCAGTTAGATTTAAGTTGACCTGAGGTACCACGGTTCTGGCTTGAATGGTGGCTTGATATTGAGGATATTCTTTATATCCCCAAGCTTTTGCGCCAAGAAAGCCATTCTCATTAAATACATTATTTGGAAATGTTCGAATTTGAAGATTGTAATCTCTTACTCCATCATTGTATGCTGTCCTGCTAACAGAAATTCTATTTTCAGTACCGGCCAATTCGTCCATTAATCTTGTTACCGTACTATCAGACTTTAGCACAGGATATGCCTCATAAGTCGCTATGATTTTACTCAAGGTAGATTCAAGTTGATTGCTTAGGTTAACGCGTTGGGCAGTGTCTGGTGTTTTCATCCACTGTGATCTAAGCTCAGTAATATCCTCTAATGTTTGACGTTCAAACTGCATATATCCCTTGACTGACGATACCAAATTAGGTATTAGATCATATCTTCTCTGTAGTTGGGTATCTACATCAGCTGCTCTTTTCTTAACAGATTCGTCTTTTGCCTGTACACCATTATATCCAGATATGTACATAGAATAGAGACTAACAAGTATTATGATTATAAGTATTATAATTCCGATACCAACTTTTAGTGCAGTTCTCACATCATTTCACTATAACCTTCTTTCAATTCGTAGGACCTTATTAAACTCACTGCATTATCTTCTGTGACAAAAGAAAAATCATGTCTGTTATCTCCCTGCTCCGCCGCCACCTGAAGTACCTCCACCACCGCCCCAACCTCTGCCAATATTGCCTCCTGCAGAGCTTCCGCCACTTAGCCAACCAAGTCCACTTCCTAGAAGTCCGCCCAATCCAAATCCGCTTCCTCCTAGTCCACCGCTGCCCCGTCCTCCTAATCCAAATCCACTTCCTCCACGTTTTCTCCCCAAATAGATTGACAGGCCAATGAAGCAGATAACAATTATGAATGGGATTAGGATCTGCCAAGAATCTGCTTCCGGGCTGGGCTCGTATTCTCGATATACCTCACTCACATTATTATAACCAATCTTCTGTCCGAGTGCTATTGCTGTAGTTAGAAATGCTTTATCCAGAACATCAAGGTCTTGTGTTGCCTCATAATCTTGTCTTGCCGGAACAAGATAAGAGTCCAAGATTGCGCCCGCAGTCCCATCGGTAATGTTTCCCTCGAGGCCTCTCCCAACTTCTATTCTCATTGAACCGCCGGCCGCGTCACGCTCAGAAGAATATAGTATGAGGACACCGTTATCCTTCCCTTCTTTGCCGATGCCCTTTATTCCGTCTAAACTAACTTCATTGAATAAATAATTTGCAAGAGAATCTCTATCATTGATTTCTACTCCATCTTTCTTTATGCCGTGACCTGTGAAACTTGGAATAGTGTATATTACTACTTCTGCGGAGGTTTGCATATCCAAGTTACGAAGATATGTATCAATCAAGGATCTGTATTTGTTATTTATCAAATTAGCATTGTCATACACATAGTGTGGTCTGGTAGTGCCCTCAGAAGGAGAAGAAAAGGAAGTCTGATGTAACAAACTGGAGATAAAAATGATGGTAAAAATGGATAATATTGATAACATGACGGAATTAGAGTTATTCACTTCAAATATTTGTATGACCTTATTTACAAAGATTTGGATTATATTCATTGTTAATCAACAACTCTCTTATTTGATCTAAATATTGTGATCTCCTAAAAGGATAAGATGACAATCATGGATTAATCAATAGACAAACGGACTAACAGTTTGCCTAATATAAGGTAAAGATTATCCCATTTTCAAGATAACTAGTTGGGACCAATTACAATAATGAAGTTTGGGGGTAGCACATTAGGAGAGGATGGTGCATGCATTGACAAAATAATCGACAGAATAAACGAAAAAATAAAAAAGCAAAGTAGAGTGGTTGCTGTTTTTTCTGCCCCGCTAATTAAATATAGAGACAAATTAAGCTCAATGACTGACATAGCAATTCATATTGGAAAGAGCTATGCACAATCCAATCCAATTGAAATTGACGTGTTACGGGATGTGTATGAAAACATTGCTTCAAGTAACCTTACTGAGGAATATCGCAAAAAATTTTCTGAAGAAATCAGCAAATTTCACAAAGAAGTAATTGTTTCCCTCAAGCAAGCGGCAGAAAATCGTAGATTTGTTGACGTTACTAGATCAAGAACTCTTGCATATAGTGGCGAGATACCCATGTCTTATTTAATGGACTACGTTTTAAAAAGTAAGAATATTAAATCAGCTCATGCGGAGTTAGAACGATGGCCGATCATAACCGATGATAATTTTGAGGCTGCGAATTTTATGATAGATGAATCAAGGGCCAGAGCTGAGCATTTTTATCAATTAATTGAAAAAAATAATGTAGTAACAATAGGGGGCTTCATAGGAAAAACTATCGACGGACTCGAAACAACTTATGAGAGAGGAGGTTCGGATAGATCCGCTGCTGATGTTGCAATTTTGCTAAACGAAAATTATGAGGCAGAATTGGATTTTGAAAAAGATAATGCGGTTTTGAGTGCAGATCCAAAAATAGTTAAAAAAGAGCTAGACAGCATAAAATTCCTGTCATATAATGAGGCAAGACTAGCAGGGATGTTTGGTATGAAGATACTTGATCCTCTAGCGATTAAGGAAATTGATAATAACAATATGGATATACCAATTGTGATTACTAATATGAATAATCCATCTAATACAACAACGATATCTAAAATGTCCACCGATGAAACAGGCAACCTTGTAAAAATTGTTACTGGTAAGAGAAACTGCGCAATAGTGCGTATGGAAAGTATTGCAGCATCACACCTATTGGCATCACTTGAAAGCGATAAGCAATATCATGACTTTCTTAAATTGTCTCCCTATAAGAAAGAAGGTATTGAAATCACTCGAATATTGTTTCTTGATGGAGATTACGTTCGTCGTAACGAACATCATTTTAGGGCCTATTATACGAAGACCGAAATAGTATATGATAGGGGTGTTGTTACTTTAATTGGAGATAATATGTGGAAAAAGCCTAAAATTGCATCCACTACAAGCAGTACGGTGGGCGAGCATGGAATTAATATATTGAATTTGGATGCCCAAGAGGAAACTTCTCGAATATTAATTATTGTGGATGATTCAAAGGTGGCAGATGCAATCAGAGCAATACATGATAAGAGAAACAGAATTGATAAGGATGAATCTTAATGAATGAGAAAAGTAAGATTTGGATGGATGGTAAATTTGTTAGATGGAATAATGCAAAAGTACACGTTCTAACTCATGGATTGCACTATGGAACATCAGTATTTGAGGGAATTCGTTGTTACCATACAAAGAAAGGCCCCGCAATTTTTCGACTTGAAGAACACCTCAAGAGACTAATGAATAGTTGTAAAATGTATCATATGAATTTGGAATTTTCGGAGAATGAGATTAGAGAGGCTATTATCCAAACTATAAAAATAAATGATGTCAAGGATTGTTATATACGTCCCATTTGTTACTATGGATACGGAAAGATGGGAGTAAATCCCTTACCTAATAAAGTATCAACAGCCGTCGCTATATGGAATTGGGAGGATCATATTAAAACAAAAAACAATGCAGGAATGAAGGTAATTGTTTCATCATGGGTCAGAATTGATTCCAGAAGCCTACCTATTCATGCAAAAGCCGCTGCAAATTATGCAAACTCGGCATTAGCACGGATAGAAGCAATAAAATCAGGAGTTGATGAGGCGATAATGTTGAATATGAGGGGGATGGTCGTAGAAGGTACAGCCGAAAATATTTTTATGGTTAAAAATAAAATCCTGGTAACGCCACCATTAACATCAGGCGCATTGGATGGGATTACAAGGTCTAGCGTATTGGATATTGCGGACGATCTGGGCATTGACTCTCAAATTAGCGACATATCTCGTGATGAATTGTATAACGCAGAAGAGGTCTTCCTAACTGGAACAGCAGCTGAAATTAAATCAATTGGTGAAATTGATGATATCAAAATTGCCGATGGAAAATCTGGAAAAATAGCAACACAATTACAAGATGTTTACAATCAAATAGTTCACGGCAAAATGGAAAAATTTGAAAAATGGCTAACGTATATTAATTAATAGATTGAAAATTATCTCAACAAACATTTGACTTTTAAAAATAAAGAATTAAATAAATTAAAATCGCCTAAAGAGGAGATTCATTTAATATCAATGCCAGTAGAGCTGATCTCAAATCCTTACCGTAGGATGCCTGCTTAAAATAAATTGCGTTTGATTTATTGTCCACATCCTGCGATATTTCATCAATTCTTGGCAAGGGATGCATAATTGAAATATCAGGTTTAAACCGTTTCATAATGTTACTATCTATTGTATACACCCCCTTAACTTTTTCATATTCTTGGGGATCTGAAAATCTTTCCTTTTGTATTCTTGTAACGTATAATATGTCTGAATTTTGGAAAACTGTCTCATTTAATTCTGTTAGTTCTATAATTTTCATTTTATCTTTCAAACCATAAATCGATTCGTGTCTAATTTGTAACGTTGGTGGTGAAACTAGAAGGATTTCTACATCATAATTAGAAAGTCCGTATAATAAGGAGTAAATCGTCCTTCCATATTTCAAGTCCCCCAATATACAAATTCTTAATCCATCAATTTTCTTTTTTTCCTTTATTATTGTATATAAATCCAGCATTGCCTGTGTTGGATGCTCTTCACTTCCGCTACCGCCGTTAATGATAGGATGATCAGAAATTTCTGCAGCAAATTTGCTTGATCCATCAAGTTGATGACGCAGAATCATGATATCTGAATAAAGATCCATAACCCGTACAGTGTCTTGTAAACTCTCTCCCTTTTCTATTGAAGACGATTTCAGGTCTGATATCCCAATAGAACTACCGCCTATTGATGCCATGGCAGCCTCAAAACTCATTCTGGTTCTAGTACTGGGTTCATAAAACAGATATCCCATTATCCTGGCCTTTCCTAATTCGTCTTTTTCCTTAGGATTTAGCTTTTTCATCTTATCTGTTTTTTCAAATAAATATTCAAGATCTTCTCTTTTAAAATCCTTAATTGAAACAACATCCCTATTGAAGAATCTATTAGATTTCATTGATTACCATCATCATCATATTATGTTATTGCGCTTTTACAAAAAGATTCTCATCAACTTACATCCAATCAGATATTGTTCTCAATAGCATATATTAGAGATTTTTTAATAAAGTTTGCAACTTGAATACGACTGGATTTTTTTCATTATTTCTAGTTTTCATATTGACGTTTGGATTTGTGACACAAATTGATACTGGATACATATGGGGTCAACCCTTGGACTC
>DAIRDV010000072.1:0-5649 GCA_036795955.1 Nitrososphaeraceae archaeon
TTATATACAATATATTATAAAAGGGACACAAGTTTCTAAATCAATTTCAATTAAATCGAATTTATTTACCTATAGTCTTTAGCTTTAGCAATATGATATCACGAAAAGTATCAATAGCTAATATTGAAGGTATTAGCGAAGCTGTATTAGATGAACTATTCTAGTGTAAGTGAGCACAATTTCTAGTTTTAACAAAATATTTATATACTTGATCGACGTATATATAAATACTTAACCGTTATAATGTCAAGGCTAATTACGTGTTCGACATGCAATATCAAAGAGAATAAGATGGTCACTGATACAGTATCAGGGGAACTAGTGTGTAGTAACTGTGGAACAGTAGTTCGTGATAATATAGAAGAGATTGGTAAAGAGTGGACGAACTTCAAGGATCGAGAAACTGATAAGAGTAGGACCGGAATGCCTTTTTCTCTTGCAGTTCATGATATGAATCTGTCCACTGTCATTGGTAAAACAAACAAAGATTCAACCGGCCAATACATAGATTCAGGAATGCAAGCTAGAATGAATAGACTAAGGATATGGGATTCAAGGACTATGTATCGCGATAGCTCCTCTCGTAATTTTACAACTGCCTTCTTATTATTGAACAGATTGAAGGATAAGTTGGTCCTTACGCCCTCCGTAGTTGAAAAAACTGCATATACATATAGAAAGGTTCAAGAAGCTGGGTTGATTAGAGGCAGAACTATAAACGCTGTCCTTGTGGCATGTCTTTATATAACATGTAGAGAACTGGGTGTGTCAAGAACTATTGATGAACTTGCAGAAGCCAGTAATTTGAGAAGGAAGACTATTGCAAAAATTTACAGAGAAATTGTATTTCACTTGCAGAGAAAAATCCCACAGGTAAATTGTTTCCAATGTATAGATAAGATAGCAAATAAAATTGAATTGAGTGAAAGGACAATAAGACATGCTAGAGACCTAATGAAAAAGGTTCTCGAGCAAGAATTTTCTGCCGGAAAGGATCCGATGGGATTTGCAGGAGCGGTATTATATGTATCACTTCAACTGGATGGAAAAACAATAAGGCAGATTGACATTGCAGAAGCAGCAGGAGTAACAGAAGTGACAATTAGAAACAGGGCAAAGGATCTTAAAAGTCAGCTTCATTTGATCTAGTTAAATAATAAATTGATGGTCAATTTTGCGTATTCTACTGCCTCGTTATTCGATCGGTCTCCTCATAATAATCGGTAGATGGAAGCAAGCGTTCCAGATGTTGGTACCAATTCGACAAATCTGATATATACCTTAATGTATGATTATGATTCGTATGTTAATTTTAGCCCAAATGGTTCTGTGACAGAATTACAGGTTTCTATCAATAACTCAGAATATCTTTTTGCATCATACACCGTCTTTGAATTTATTAATTCTATTGGGATGCTTCTTTTTCTCGAATTTTTCCGATAATAATCGATTAATACATATTTCAAAATCTGTCCAGATTTAAGCGATTTGCCTTCTTGCTTTAATTGGAGTAATGCATCCAGTTCCACCGTATTTCTATTTTTATACTCATCTACATCTTTGGATATCCTCTTTGTTAGAACCAAATCATTTATGGGAATCTTCTTATATCTCAAAAGTTCTAGATGCATTTGAAAAAACTTTTTGACTTTTGGCATCAAGTCTCTGACTTCTTTAATCGAATTAGCTTCTGACATTATATTCAGGATTCCTTGTTGAACATTTGAAAAGAATTCAGCAGTGTCGTGTCTTCTTGCTTCAATTCCCCTCATTTTTACAGTTCCATCTTCAAAGACGCCAAAGTAACGATTAGAAACTGGCAGGATAGTATTATTTTTTGAAGGAACAAATACAATCCACTTGTATATACCTTCTAATGAAATTGGAAATCCTATCTTGTTTTCTATTTCAGTTTTTAAATTTTTATAATCATTGTTTATAACATTTCTCTTTTGTATCCATATGGAATCCACTATCGCATGCAGGATTTTAAATCCCTGTGATTCTGCTATCCTCGCTGTTTTTAATAAAATCTGTCTATCAAACGCACATACTGCAATATGCGCATCTATTCTACCAAATTTGGCATTATTAAAACCTAGATAGCCAAAACTTGTAACTAAAACCCATTTAAGAGCAGTTTGTCTTGCATCATAAATGTTTTTTAATTCTGGATCTGTGGCTGAATTTCTCTTGTCTTTGTAATAAGCTCTCTTTTTAAGTAATATTTCTAATGATAAAGGAACTATCCCTCTTCTTTTTTCACATATATGATAATTTAGTAATTCTGGAACACGTAACTTAGAATGAGAACAACAATTACAAATTACAGTCTCAGCAGATATGTTTTTTTTAAACATTATAGTAGGATAGAGAGAAACAAAATCAAGTTCAGCAACTTTTTCATGTGCACCAATAATTGGTTCAAATATCAAACCACCACGATCGGCAATTAAAAGATCTCCAAGTGACTTTGGATGTTCTACCAATGTGGGCTTCCATGGAATAAGTATATTGTTTCTCATGGCATTATAGAATTGTAGACTACTCATACACTTTCCAATAGAAGCTCTGGATGCTGAATGTAATGGCAATCTACAAATTCTGGCAAGTTCGTACAATCCTTGAAGACCAGATTCATTTAGAACAAATGAATTATCTGTGTCAATATGTATCCTTCCAAGTAACTTTGTAGCTGATGGTTTGAAATACATCCTGCCATAAGAGAAATATGATGTTCCCTGTTTCTTAGGTTTGTACAAGGGGATGCCCTCTCTATCTAGGACTAACTCCACTTGATTGATTTCCGATCTATATATCAGATAAGGAAATGTAAACGAATCACCAGATTCTGTGAGAATAAAGTCGGGATTAATTTTTTCTACTTCGTTAACAAGTTGATATAAAATATCTATTTCAGAACCCTGAATGTAAATAGTGTCTTTACTTGTGTCACCCTTTTGTATAGATACTAATGCAATTACATCTGTAAATCTAGGTATTCTCCCTTCCTTTATTTTTGGATATACTTTTAAGAGTATGTTATTAAATAATGGTAACTCGTATTCTGTGGACCACACATTATCTTCATTATCTATCCAATTGAGTGTTGAATTAGATACATGAACTTTACATTTCATGAGGGGAAAAATATTATGTTCATAAAAATAGGATTGTTCTGGTAATATGTCTACATTATATAGTCGGTTTTGTCCAAATCTTCCCATTTTCTCAATTTTTTTCGCTAATTTCAATGCGTAGGTAGGATCTTTTAACTCCAGTTCAAGAACTTGGGATTTCTTCGTATCTGTTATCAATTCATATTTAGAGATAAAATGATATGCGTTTACCATCGAAAGTATCTCATCATTCTCAATGACAGGTTTTAATGATTTTTCAGAAGCAACATAGATTTTATGATTCCATCTGTTATCTTCCACTCTTATCGTTGTAGATGAATTATCTTTTTTTATCCAGAAAATCATCTTGCCATTTAAAACATATGCATCAAATAACCAACCAGATATCATTTTATTATAATTAATTTAATACAAATTTGTAACGAGTACTGCTACACAAAATTAGCTTGTAGTTGTAATTCTCTATTGTGGATTTTTTCATACACTGACAAATAGTTAGCACCTTCATAATCTCATTCTTACCAATTATGAACTATATAATAAGAAGAGATTCTCTTAGGAGGGGAGGGCCAGAGTAGTATGGGATTATGAATAAGTACTCAGAATATTACACAATTATATCATCAAAAAAGAGAACAAAATAAGAAATTAGGGGCAAGCGTCCTCTAGTTTAAGATTCAATCTTTCCTATTTTGCCATTCCTATAATCTTCCAAAGTTTTATCAATCTCCTCTCTAGTGTTCATGACAAATGGTCCGTACTGTACTACCGGTTCATTGAAAGGCATTCCAGCGACAAGCAATACATCTAAAGGATTTTTATTATTAGCTTTGATGGAAATGTATTCGCCGTCATTTTTGAATACTATCAAGTTCTTTTCTTGTACGGGTGTCTTATCTTTACCAAAAATACCATTGCCACTAATAACATAGGCAAAGGCATTAAAATTATCAGGAACTGGCTGAAGAATCTCCGAATCTGGTTGAAGAGTAAAATGCAAATACAAAATAGGAGTCAAAGTGTTAATTATCGCTTTTGTATCTTGATAATTTCCCGCTATAACTCTAACTGATACTTTACCATCTGGTGTTCTGATTAGAGGGATTTTTGCAGAAGGAACATCCTGGTAATCTGGTTTAATCCATTTGTCAATTTTGCGAAGATTTATCCACAATTGGAATCCGTGTAACTTTCCTCCATTTTTGGCAAACTCTTTTTCGGGCATTTCTGAATGAACCAAACCAGAACCTGCTGTCATCCATTGCACGTCACCAGGTCCCAGCTTTCCCGTATTTCCCTGCGAATCTTTGTGTTCAAATTTTCCTTCTAGTATATACGTAACAGTTACAAACCCTCGATGAGGATGTTCTGGAAAACCTTTGGTCTCAAATGGTAACAGCTCCAGTGGACCCATCTCATCTAAAAGTAAAAAAGGATCTAAGTTCCGGATGGACTCTGAAGGGAAAGACCTATGTACTGTAAAACCATCACCTTCTGGCGTTTCGTTACTCTCTGTCACTAGTCTAATAGTACGGCTCTCAGCGCTAGTATCATTAGAACTTTTAGAGACGTGGGTTTCATTTCCAGTTTTTTTCATATGTAATATTAAATATAATGATATTTAAAAATGGCAGTATGGTTCATCTGATTCCTACCATTATCAGTTATTTCTGATAAAGTTTCAAAATAATTTAACATAATTTTGCGCTAAATTCTACCACCTGATTATAATGATAATCAATCAATCAAATATTTTGTGAAAATTATTCTAGTATTAGTGATATGACTAAAGGTTTGGTATTTCTTATCTTGTTTAAGAGTCTAATGAAGGTCGTTAGTAAACCATATTTTTTGTTAATGAGGGAAAATGCTATCGTCGACTCAGCTTGATCTGAAAACTTTGCCTTTCCTTCATACCAATCACCCTCCACATTTCCACCCATATTGCAGGGGGCAATCTTAACATGCGGATTATTCCTAATCCTTTTGACCTTCCCTGACTTGGCATCGGTCCTAAAATAGATTAACCCCTGGTTAACCACAAACCAAACAGGAGTTCTTACCCCAGTTCCATTCTTCCTATACGTTTCAATGCTAATGTACTTGTGTTTTGACAAATGAAATAGTTTATCATCAGACATGTATGTCACTAAATAGGAAGTACTTATTAGTGAATCTTTTTATTAGTCAATTCTAAATCATCACACCCGGCCGTCTGTCCAAATAAACTGAATTACTAAATATACACATTTGTGTATATCGCCTTGCAAAGTAAACGTTAAAGCTAGGCATCAATAAGAATAATCATATTGGGTCTAAAACCTTGTGTTACTCTTTTGCCTTTATATTTCTGAAATTAAAATACAATGCCAAGTCGTAGATAATCTTGATAACACCTCCTAATACAAATGGTCCTGCAAGTGACAAAAAAGATTGAAAAATATATCCTATTATCGATGGAGATACTGTCTGTGCAATATTACGTGAAACATTAGTAAGTCCTGAAGCT
>DAIRDV010000073.1:0-5554 GCA_036795955.1 Nitrososphaeraceae archaeon
TGTTAACAACCCTATCAGATTTGTAGGTGTTTGCATAGTATCCACCTTCAGGATGCTTGACAAGTTTGAGTTTACTTATCCAAAATTTTGCAAGTTTATTCAAGATGTTTCATGGACTAACACTTTTGACTTAATCCAATATCTTTAGTTTTTTTGACCAAGTCTCATTTTCGTATCAATCCGTATCGTACGGTGAACTAACAATGTGTTTTGATATTTTAAATCTCAGACTTCTCATCTATAATTTTCGAGGTAACAAACGGGAATTTTTAGCTCGCTAGGAACTGCAGAGAAAAATGATTAACCTCTTTCTTATTCGATCATAATTGACATATCGGATATTTTTCTGAACAATAGTCTATCTCATTGTTCGGAATCAGGTTTGGCCCAATTTAAATAGATTTTATTATTTCAATTCATTTCACATGCCGGGAATTAGTTAAGGAGATTCTTAAAGGAAAATATTATATAACTTAGATGTAGAATATATACAGTTGATAATGGCGATACAATTTATCCTTCTAGGCTTTATGATCACTGTCTCTGCTACTTTGGCCCATTTGACTCTTGGAGATGTAGGCGATCAAAGTAACTCAACTGTCAGCGGAGTGGGTGATACAAACAAAGATGTATTTGCGTTATTACAACTTGAAAAAGACGTGGCAAAACACGAAGGGTCCTTAAAAGAGTTACATTCTGGCAGCAAGAGCCCATTCGATTTGTTAGGAGAAGTAAAAGATGAAGGAAAATTCACACCGGAATCTGGGAGTTTCCTACCTGAATATGATGATACCACAAAAGATAACAAGTGATGAAAGTATTTAATAAATACAATAAAAAGTGGAATTTGGGTTTAATCAAAAAATCTAATTAGCATAAATTTTGTTACCTCACAAAGTAACCTGTATTTTCTGATTCGTCATTTAGTGATGAGGATGAGCAATTGAAGAGTTCGATATGAGTATCTTTCATAGTGTAATTTCTAATAGAATCTGAAATCACAAAATATTTATTATATGAGGATAAACGGAAGTCGGACCTAACGTTGAATAATATATTTAGAAATTTAGGTTATGTAATTGGTTTTACATCAATTCTCCTAATTTTATCATCAAATTTACTGATAAATAATCAGAAAATCTTAATGGCCTATCCACCATTGGACAAGATTTCCTTCGATGATCTGAACAAGTATTTGATTCCCGTACAAGGTCATGGAGATGGACTTGGGATACCATTTTTGGATTCTAATCACAACTTGGATGTATTAAAAAGTAAATTATGTGATGGAACTCAGGACAGTCGTGCTGATAATAAATTAGGAATTCCATTCTTATGTAATCCATCAGAAGGTCTTGAAGATAAATCAACTAATAATCAATTCAATGGGGATACTTCAAACAAATTAGATGAAAAAATGGAGAAGTTAAAGGAAAAACTTGATAGTTCTATATTCAATGACAACAAGCATGAAAACTCAAAATCAGATCGCACACAATTGAATCCCGAAGTAAAAGACGATGATAAACAAAACAACAATGATGATAACAATCAAAATGACCATAAAAAGAATGATAAAAATCAAGGTAATAACAACAATGATGATAAACAACTCAACACCAATGATGATAGCCAGGGTAACCACAATGATAATAATAATCAACGTTACTTCAACGATAATAATATTCAGCGTTACTCCAATGATAATAACAATAACAATCAAGGTAACAAGAACGAAAAAAATAATGAAAACAAACAGGGTAATGATAATGGCAATAACGGTCTTGGAATTGCTGGATTAGATTTGAATATCAGCAAGAAACTAGCTGACGTAGATGATAAAATTAATAATTTAAAGAATAAGGTAACTAAAGAAAATAATAATCTTCTCTTTGCACAGCAGGAAGACAATAAAGCTAAAGAAAATAATCTTAAAAATCAAGATAAAAAGAATGGGAACAACGAAATTGGTGCACTGAACCTGAATATTTTGAATGTCAAAGCAAACTTGGATAAAAAAATTGAAAAATTAAAAGATAAAATTGAAAATGATAAGGACAACCAACGCCTGGTTGAACATAGGCATGAGAACGAGGCCAAAGACAATGATGAAAATGATGATGATACCAAAGAAGGAGATGGTGAAACCTATGACGGCTACCGTTTCAATGGAGATAATGATAATGGTAAAGATAATGGTAAGAATGATAATAACTTTAATTTTGCGGCAGCAGGTGATTATGGATGTTCAACAAATACACAAAACACGGTTTCAAACATGGAGAGCAAAAATCCAGAATTAGTCCTAGCCCTGGGAGATCTATCATATCATAGTACTGCCGATTGTTGGTTTGATATAATGTCCCCTCTTAAGGGCAAAATGATGATTACCTTGGGGTATCATGATATCAAAGATGGAGCAGCAAAAATGAACCAATATGTAAAGACCTTCGAATTGAATAAACCATACTATTCCTATGATTACAAACATGTTCATTTCCTTGTCATGGCTTCATTGTCTGATTATAAAGAAGGCTCCGAGCAATACAACTTTATCAAACAAGATCTTGAAAAGGCATCCCAAAATAAAGATACTAACTGGATAATAGTAAGTACTTATAAGCCACTTTATTCGTCACCCTCAGAACATCCGGCAGATGATTCATTAAGGGATACCTACAATCCACTCTTCGAAAAATATGGTGTTGATCTAGTATTAAACGGACATAATCACAATTATCAGAGAACATATCCATTGACATATAATCCCAATGAAAGTGCACAGCCGATAACGACTAGTGAACTTAGTACAGGATACAACAAAGGTAATGGTGGCATAGTTTTTGCAACTGTTGGAACGGGTGGAGAAAACTTCTATTCATTGGAGGGCAAAAATCCGTATGTTGCTAATCAATTTGCTGGGAAATTCGGATTTTTAGATATAGATATTAGTAACGCAAATCCTCATGCAAAGCTGACTGGAACTTTCTATGATAATAAGGGTAGTAAAATTGCAGATGAATTTACGATTGAAAAAGATATAAAAGATACAAAGAGCGATTTATCTTATAGTTAGGCCGCTTACTGCTCAAATCAATCAAATTACACTTGAATACTATCATTTAGTAACTCAATATCGCTGGTATAAATTCACAAACTAAAAAAGACCTAACTGTCCACTACGAGGGTACGATCTCTAGTGAACTTTAAGACAAATAAATTTCTATTTCTTAGCCTTATCTAATCTTTCTGAAACATCTTGCCAGTTTATCACATTCCACCAAGCAGATACATAGTCAGGTCTCTTGTTCTGATATTTGAGATAATAAGCGTGCTCCCATACATCGCATCCTAAAAGTGGTATCAAACCTTCTGTTCTTGGACTTGTTTGGTTTGGCATTGATTTGTACTCTACTTTCTTGCTTGATGGGTTATACACGAGCCATCCCCATCCACTACCTTGAATTAACACTGTAGTTGAGGAGAATTTCTCTTTAAATGCAGTAAAGCTTCCAAATGATTCATTAATTGCATTTGCAATAGACCCGCTTGGTTCACCACCTCCATTTGATTTCATATTCTGCCAAAAAATGCGATGGTTATCAAATCCGCCGCCATTGAAATTGATAGCTCCCTTTTGATCTGCTGGTACTTGATCGATATTGGTCAATATTTCTATTATATCCTTGTTTTGAATATCAGATGGACATTTCTCGAGTGCAGCATTGAGCTTGTCCGTATATGTTTGGTGGTGTTTCGTATGATGTATTTCCATTGTCTTTGCATCAATATGTGGTTCTAAAGCATCGTAACTATATGGTAACGGAGGTAATTCATATTTTCCCATATGTCTATTTTTTCTTTGTAATTATTAACTTTTACGTTATGAAAAATATTCATCATATTAGAAACTGAAGTAAGAAAACATAATATTTATGAAATAATTTTACACGATGTCAATATTCGTTTTATCTATAAGGATTAGTACTTTTATCAAACAATAATGTTGTTATTTACCTTAGCCCTTAGTCACTGGCTCCCTGGTTATCCGATTCATTATTATTTGATATAGAATCTGAAGGTGGCGGCGGTACTGGTTCATCTGCTTGATTAGATTCAGCAAGAGATCTACTCAGTGAAGCAAATGAGGTCTCATTATCTAATGTTGATGATTCATCATCAGATTCATCTGGTGATGTAACATTTGCTATTGAACTGTTTGA
The DNA here is from genome assembly GCA_036795955.1 of Nitrososphaeraceae archaeon. Taxonomy (GTDB): domain Archaea; phylum Thermoproteota; class Nitrososphaeria; order Nitrososphaerales; family Nitrososphaeraceae; genus TA-21. Next base: position 4,224 of record DAIRDV010000073.1, read on the forward strand.
TAGTGAACTATTTGATATTGATTTATTTGTCTGGGAAAAAGAATTCGTCGCAAAGGTTGAGAATACAAGCAATGCGAATGCCACCAACGTGACAAAAAAACTCATTCTAACATAACTCATAAAGTTATCTATAATCATATGACGCAATATGAATATAAAGTAGACTATTTTTCCCTCTATTTGACTTAAATACGCATGAGAAAAGCGCGAAACTCTATATTATCAAATTCTTGAAATGGAAAAAGGGTAACTAAAAGTGCAATTAGCAATCCTGAACTAACTATGAGAACAAATCAACATTCACTGTAATGCCATATAAACTCGGTAAAAATCAAGATTTACGTGTTAATTTTAATATAAGATCAAGGAGAATATTAATTTGACAATAATAATTACCTAGTTTAGGACCTCTTTTTCAATTAGTCCATCTTTTATGTAGATGGTTCTGTCTGTTTTCTTTGCAAGTTCTTGGTTATGAGTGACAAAGATAATGTTGCGTCTAAATTTACTTGACAATATTTTTAGCAAATCAAACACTTCATTACCTGTTTTGGTATCCAAATTTCCAGTAGGTTCGTCGGCCAAGACCATAGTTGGATTATTTATTAACGCACGAGCAATCGCGACTCTCTGTTGCTGTCCCCCACTGAGGTTTGAGGTTTTAAGCCTGGCTTTGTCGGCCACCCCCAATGCATCCAATAACAGTAATGCTCTGCGTTTTCTTTCTTGTTTACTCATATCACCGATTATTGCTGGCAACTCGACATTCTTCAATACTGTAGATCTATTGATTAAGTTGAATGATTGAAAAATAAATCCTATCAACTTGTTTCTGATGGCTGCTATTTCGCCATCTCTTAATGAAAATATATCAATTCCATCAATGTAGATTTTTCCCGAGGTAGGTCGGTCTAACGCTCCAATAATGTTAAGCAATGTTGACTTGCCGCTACCAGACGGTCCAACTATGGAGACGAACTCCCCTCTATTTATGACAAAGCTGATCCCCCTTAAGGCTTCAAAAATTCCCGCTTTTGTTGCATAGACTTTGGTAATGTCATTAACTTCTAGCGCAATTTGACTTTTATTATCACTCATTGCACCATCCCCACCTCATAACCGATGATTAGCATATGGATCTTTCATCATCTCTTTAGCGCCAATACTGGCGACAGTCCTGATGCTTTCCAAGCAGGATACAATCCTGCTATGAGGCTAAGAATGACAGATAGTACCCAGACGTCAATTATATCGTTAGGAATGAATATCGGAGCGATTGGCCGACGGATACCTCCAATTCCACCGCCAGGACCAGGTCCCGAACTACCAAC